>JADZCV010000019.1 GCA_020851375.1 Nitrospirota bacterium
ACAGGATAGTAAACTTTATTTTTCATATTATGAATAAATTTACGACATTTTCGCCAATGAGTTGACTGACATAGTAGAAATAGAGTATACTAATTTCTGCATTTTTAAAAGGAGGAAGAATATGACGCTACCGGAAATCAAAAAGCTTGCCCAGCAGGTTGGAGTCCCTGCAACTGGTAACAAGGTTGATCTCATCAAATCTATCCAGAGAAAAGAGGGGAATTTCGATTGCTTTGGATCAGCAACCGGCAATTTTTGCGATCAGTGGAACTGTCTCTGGAGAAATGACTGCCTGAAACCATCTAAAAAATCTCAGTAATCTTCTGATAGCAAAAATCCTGATACTGAGAATCCATAAAACAGGTCAATACTGTCATTATAAAGATAAACTATAAAAAGGGCGGCGTAGCCAAGTGGTAAGGCAGAGGTCTGCAAAACCTTTATTCAGCGGTTCAAATCCGCTCGCCGCCTCCAATAGACTCAGATCATCAATTCTTCCCTTATCGTAAATATAGAAGGCCATACCCTGGCAGGCTCTTCAGCAAAGATCTTATTAACATCTGCCTTTATGGTAATCCAGTCGCCGCGCATTATCTCGTGTTCAAGCTGACCAGGCGCCCAGCCGGCATACCCTGCGTAAACACGCACCATGGCATTTACCGGTCCTTCCTGCAGGAGTGAGAGGATCAATTCCTTTTTCCCGGTAAAATACACATTATCAAAGACCTGTTTTGTCCCTTCCCCTGACTTATCAGAGGTAAACAGGATATTTATATCACCAATGTCCACAGGCCCACCCTTGAAAAGGGGTATAGCTGCACCTTTCAGTCCCTTTAGTTCAGGGATTAAGTGGCGCAACTGAACATATGACGGCCTGTTGATAACCACCCCCGTTGCCCCTTCCTTGCCGTAAGAAACCAGCAGGACCACTGAATGAATGAAATTAGGGTCAGCAAGATGAGGTTTCGCAACCAGGAATACGCCCGGCTGGAGCGGCACGATCTCATGATTATCAGAGGGTACGGCTGCTTCAGGGAGAGAACAGAGGCAGAATGCAATAACAACGAGACATAAAATATATTTTGTCTGTTTAATTGTTTTCATGAAGATCCCTCCTCATTGACAACGTATTTGCAGGCGACGAGACCGATACCTGCAACAGGATAGAGAAAATCCTGTAAAGCAAAGAGAATTATTTTGATTCTGCTTTGCATAGAGGTATATAATATTATCATAAAACTGAACCTTAAAAGGATAAATAATGGAACAACATTTGGACGACAGCCGCCTGCAGGCGGATATACAGTATCTTGAAGACGCCCTTAGCGAGGTAATAAGGGAGCAGGAAGGGGATGAGCTCTTCCATTTAATAAAAGATTTTGAAAATGCCTGTAAGAAAATCAAGGACCAATACGACCCTTCCATCGAGGAATTTCTTCTACGGGAATCAGAAAAACTCAATATTCCTACAGCATCAAAGCTAATCCAGGCGTTTGCGCTTTATTTCTATCTGCTGAATACGGCTGAAGAAAACTTCGGTATGCAGCAGAGAAGGGAGATTCTGCGGGAGGGGGAAAGGATCAGAGGCTCCTTTGAGGACTGCCTTGCAAGGTTGAAAGACAAGGGTGTAAACAGGCAGATTATCCTTGATGTTATAGACAACCTTTCAATAGAACCGGTCATGACTGCCCATCCAACTGAGGCAAAACGTCTTACCATACTGAAGAAGTACAGGAAGATATACCTCACAATATTTAAAAAAGAAAACCCTATATGGACACCTGATGAAAAGGCGCTTCTTGGCCAGGAGATAATCAATGAGATACAAAAACTCTGGCAAACAGGCGACATATTCCTTGAAAGGCCCACTGTACAGGAAGAGATTACCAACGGGATCCACTATTTCCGGGAGGCATTTTATCCGGTTATTCCAAAACTCTACCTGGCGTTAAAAAGGGCACTGGGAAAATTCTATCCTGATAATGAACTACACCTCCCCCCTTTCCTTAAATTCGGTTCATGGATTGGGGGAGACAGGGACGGTAATCCTAATGTAACGCCTGACCTGACAAGGTGGGCGCTGAAGGCTCAGAAAGACCTGATCCTCTCCCTTTATATTCAGTCTGTCAATGAGTTAATAGGCAGTCTCAGTCAGTCAACAACAAAGGTCAATGTCTCCCCGGAACTCCTCGCATCAATAGAGATTGATGCGGCAAATATGCCAGATACAGGTCAGCGTATCATTGACAGAAACCCATATGAACCATACAGGCAAAAGCTTTCATTTATAAAAATAAGACTTGAGAAAACAAGGGAGGTCAATACCGCAGTGTTGACCTCTGCGGTGGCCCATTCAGAGAAGCTCTATCAAAATGCATCAGAGTTCCTGAATGACCTGCAGATAATCCGGAGGAGTCTTTATGAAAACAAGGGTTCAAAGACCGCAGAGATAGAAATAGACGCGTTGATAAAGAGGATAGAGGTATTTGCATTCCACCTCGTCCGGCTTGACATACGGGAAGAGGCGTCAAAGCATACAAGGGCAATATTGGAAATATTTGAAGTGCTGGGAATATATCCGGATTACATTAATATGCCTGAAGATGAAAAGATCCGGATCCTTGCAATGGAAATAGAGAACCGGCGCCCGCTGATCCATGAGGACATGACCCTGCCTGCTGAGTGCCGCAGGACAGTAGAGACATTCAGGGTTATTAAATGGGCAAGAGAAAACATAAGTCCTGATGCGATTAACACCTATATAATCAGTATGACCCATGAGTTAAGCGATATACTGACAGTACTGCTTCTTGCAAAAGAGGCCGGCATCAGGTTCCTTGACATCGTCCCACTCTTTGAGACTATTGATGACCTTAGAAGGTCCGGCACAATAATGGAGGGCCTGTTCTCACTTCCTGTTTACAGGAGACATCTGGAGCAGCGTGGAAAATTGCAGGAGATCATGCTTGGCTATTCTGACAGCAACAAGGACGGCGGTATAATTACATCCGGGTGGGAACTCTATAAGGCGCAGAAGATACTGCGGGATGTTGCTCAGAAACATGGGATGCGCCTCAGGTTGTTTCACGGCAAAGGCGGTACTGTAGGAAGGGGCGGCGGACCAACGCACAAGGCTATTCTTGCGCAGCCTCCGGGCACTATTCAGTGCGACATTAAGATTACGGAGCAGGGTGAGGTTATATCATCAAAATATGCAAACCAGGGAACCGCACTCCACAACCTTGAGCTCCTGTGTGCAGGGGTTATCGAGGCCAGCACACCCGCCTTCCACAAGGAGATAGAAGCGCTGGATGAAAAATACACCCCTATCCTGGATGAACTCTCGTATATGGCGTATAAACTTTACAGGGAACTTGTAGATGACCCTCATTTTTACACGTACTTTATTCATGCCACGCCGGTTAATGAAATAGGTCTTGCCAAAATTGGTTCACGCCCCTCAAAAAGAAAGGAAGAGGGCTGGAGGATTGAAGACCTCCGGGCAATACCATGGGTATTCAGCTGGACACAAAGCAGGTGCATGCTGCCAGCATGGTATCCCATAGGGAGCACCTTTAAGAAATTTATTGATCGTGACCCTGCGGCCCATTCCATCCTCCTGAAGGAAATGTATCAAAAGTGGCCATTCTTTGAAAACCTGCTCGATAACACTCAGATGACTATGGTAAAGGCGGACATGAATATTGCACATCTATATTCCCACCTGCTGCCGGATTCAGCTATAAGAGACAGGATTTTTGATATCATAAAAATGGAGTTTGAATTATCAAGAGAGATGATACTCTTTATCACCGGACAAAAAGACCTGCTCGACAATGATCCATGGCTTCAGCGATCCATAAGGCTTAGAAACCCTTTCATGGATCCTATAAACTATATCCAGGTAAACCTGCTGAAGCAACTCAGGGGGGATAAGACCAGTGCAGTTAATAAGAAAGAGCTGACTGACACTGTTTTACTTACAATCAGTTGCATAGCGGCCGGCATGAGAAACACTGGATAGGTTCACTCGAAAATCTCCGTCCAAATCCCCCCTATCCCCCCTTTACTAAAGGGGGGAACTAATTTCCCCCTTTTCCAGGGGTAATATCCAATTCCATCGCCTCTCTACAGGAGTTCTTTATTTACCTTAATTTTTGCTTTGGCCCGCATGGCAACCGCATATGACATGACTGCCTTTTCCTGCTTCTGGAATTTCAGGAACTTCTTAAGCCTCTGAAGTTCCTCTGGAACCCTCTCTGCCGAAGCCCCACCCTTGCCTCCGGGCAAACCTGATGGAAAAGCCTCATTGACTTCAGCGTCCGAGACTGTAACTGAATCCCTTATAATGCTCTTAATCTTTTCTATAAGTATTTCCTCCCGCTGGGACCCCTCAAAAACCGCTTCAGACAAACGGTTTGCATCAAGAATGCCTTTATAAAGGCTGCGGTCAAATTTTCCTTCCCTGTGAAACATCTTCATTTTCATTATGCCATCCCTTAACTCGTCATCACTGACACTCAAACCAACATCACCTGCAGCCTCAAGCCAGAGTTTTCTTGCTACGAGATCGTCCATAACCTTATCCCTAATGTTCAGCTTCTCCAGCATTTCAGCATCAAACTTGTCTTTATACATATCCTTGTAACTCTCTACAGTCCTGTTGTAAACCCTCCTGTAGTCCTGAGCCTTTATATCCTGGCCATTTACAGAGGCGACCACATCGGCATCACGTGACTGAATACCATACCAACCCATTGAAAGGACAAACGTAACAGCAATAACCCCCATTATAATTTTGAGAACCAATGGGTTATCAACAGCAAGTTCGCGTACTATTTTTAACATGTTGAACCTCCCTAATACAGATCGTTTTTAAAATGCTTGCTAAGCGCCAGCTCCTGAGCATGATAGTGCGAGCCTATATCCGTTCCATAGCTTGTCTCAGGCCGTCCAGCCATTTTCTCATACCGTATCTTGAAAAAGACCTGACCATCTTCTATGCGGAACGGCACATCATGCGGCCTTACCTCAAGGACAGACCTCGTGCCATTAACCTCACCATGTCCATAACCAAAACCGCTGTCAAAAAAACCGGCGTAGTGCGTCCTCAACTCGCCGGACCCTGCATCGAACTCTATCATCTCGGCTGCGTATTCAAGAGGCACCCGCACCTTTTCTTTTGATGCAAATATATAAAACTCCTCAGGCTCCAGGATCAGAAATCCCTCCCTGGGGGCATGTATAGGCTCCCAGTAGTCAGACGCGAGATATCCACCAGCCTTGCTGAGATCAATGATTGAACTGTTTTTTTTTGCCTTAAATCCTACAATGCCTTTGCTTGTCCTTCCCTTTAGATCCACCCTCATGCAGAGCCCGTCTCTAATAATGGCCGCCTCTGACGGCAATAACACACCATCCTCGTTAAATAACAGTTTTTCTGAATCACAGACACTGGAAAGCAACCTGTCTTCAACATGCTGGCGGTCATTAAATAGTCTTAGCTGATTGAGGCTCTGGCCGGTCGTTACCCTGACTGTAAATGACCTTGGGAAGACTTCAAGGTATAGGGCACCGGAATATCCGTTATCAATCTCATCAAATCTGTAACCCTTGTCTGTAATAACCCTGGTAAATATATCCAGTCTGCCGGTTGAACTTTTTGGGTTGGCCTTGCCATTTATCTCCGGTGGCAGGTGCAGCTCTTCGATTAATGGGATAACATATACATTCTTCTTTTCGAGTATCCCATTATCATCAAGGTCTACCTCATACATGTACAGCTCATCGAGCAGTTCCTGCACACTCCTGCGCTGCGGCAGGAAACTGCTTCTGACCCGATAGGCCTTGCTGCCAAGCCTTAAGTCTATACTTGCAGGCTGCAGTTGTTTATCAATGACAGGGACTGAAGGCTTTATCACCCCGGTCCCGATTAGCTGTTTCAGATTTTGTATTGGCAGAGTGCCTTTATTCATCCCAAAATGCTCCTATGTACCTGTCATTCCCACGGAACCCCCCGTATAATTTAAGCGGAGAGTGGGAATCCAGAACCAGGCCTCAGTCTGGATTCCCGCTTACACGGGCATGACGTTTTCATGAACCTTGTGAGCCCTGAGCTGTGAGCTTGTCGAACAGTCGAAGGGCTCATGACGGTTCACCGGAAAATCTCCGTTAATCACAGCTAACCTTCTCCTGATCTGGCTGAGGGTAGCTGTAGACCTTATCATTATAATTCCTTGCTACTACCTCCCTGTCATTAATCTCTACGACAAAATCCGAAGGGAGCAGCGGGATCTTTCCCCCGCCTCCCGGCAAGTCAATAACAAATCTGGGTATTGCCATTCCTGATATCCTGCCCTGAAGCGCCTTTATTATGTTTAATCCACACTCAACCGGAGTCCTTAAATGATCTGTGCCGCGGGTGAGGTCAGCCTGATAAAGATAATACGGTTTTACCCGTATTGCCAGAAGTTTCTGCATTAGCTCCTTAATCGTCTCCACATTATCATTGATCCCTTTAAGCAGGACAGTCTGGCTTCCGAGCGGAATGCCTGCATCAGCGAGCCGGCCGCAGGCAATGGCAACCTCTTTCGTTATCTCAGCCGGATGAATGAAGTTTATATTCATATACAATGGATGATATTTTTTCAACATATTACAGAGTCTTTTTGTTATCCTCTGAGGCAGCGTACCGGGAACACGTGTGCCTATCCTGATTATTTCGACGTGCGGTATCTCATTTAATGACCGCAGTATCTCTTCAATCTCCCTGTCCTTTAATAGCAGGGGATCTCCGCCGGAGAGTATGACATCTTTTATCTCATTATGCTCCCGGATGTATGCGATGCCTTTTCTCACCATCTCTCTTGAGACAGGCTCCCTGCCTACAAACCGTTTTCTCGTGCAGAACCTGCAATAGACAGGACACTGATGGGTCACCATTAGCAGCGCCCTGTCTTCATAACGGTGAACTACGGAAAATACCGGGCTGTCACCCTCTTCATTGAGAGGGTCATCAAGTCCGGCATTATCATGGATCTCCTGGGCATCAGGGACAACCTGCCTGTAAAGCGGATCGTCTTTCCCAGTGATGAGACTCAGAAAATAGGGATTAATTCGTGCAGGATATTCATCCATAATCCTTGCAAGGGTCTCTGCATCAAGTCCGAATTCCTCAGAAATCTGCGAAGGCCTTATAAGGCTCTTTTTTAGTATATGCTGCCAACGCTCCACTATAACATCACCCCTTAATTATTGACTATCACTTCAAATCCCATTCCTGCCTTATCGCGACTAATCCCCACAGCAGTAATAACAGCATCCTTCATCCCATGGATAAGCCTCTTGTCGAGCGGGCATATGGTTGCCATTATCCCCCTCAACTTAACCTCTTCACCTTCCACAAAATAATATGGACAGAGCCGGACACGGCCTGTCATGGCCTTTATACCGTCATTCCCCTTCCCTTCCTCCAAATAACCTATCTGCACATGCCTTCCCTTATGAAACTCCTGAAGGATGTATGGTGTCGTGTTGAACCCCCCCAATACCTCTTCAATAACAGCGCTCCAGTCCTCTTTCGACACATCCTCACCGACTGTCACACCCCTGCTGCCCCACGCCAGCTCTGAAAATCCGGAGGGCTTTATGACAAACTGCCTCTCCTTCTGCGTAGCATCTGAGAGATCAGACCAGTGAGAAACCGCCTTTCTTTTGCCAATCCTGAGTCCTGGTATTATACCATATGGCGGCATTTCAGAGGGATCGAGAATCCATGTGCAGGGAAAGAGATCAGCCAAAGTATTAAATACATCCTGCCCCAGTTCATTAATCCAATACTCTTCGAGGAGAGGGTGATGAAACAGGGCATAAAGCATCTTCTCCTCAAGGAAGTGTTTAAATGGAGGGGTTACTGCCACCTCCTTTTTTTTAGCGCAGTACAGCATTAGTTCTGTTTTAGGTACATTTCTGAGATCAAAGAGTTCGAAAAATCTGTAAATTGCATCAACCCTCAAACGTCCGGCACCTGTATCAAGGTATAATCCATCTTCATCATAAATCAAGTCCTGCGGTTTCACTGTATACGCCCTGCCGCCGGACTCCCTAATTGTTGCTGACAGAAACTCCATTTCAGCCATGTAATCCCTGGATTCATCTGATACTACGGTTGCGACTACAGGGTCATGCAGCGAGGAAACACCCCTTATCATATTCATAAAACCATTAAAAATCCCATCATCCTGACCTGTTACTGAATAGCCGAAGGAACTGTACACCCTGTTAAGACTTCCTGTTAATCCTATTCCCCCGGGAACAGAATCCAGTTCAGCCGCAACCATCCCCTGTTCTGTAAGAATTATATCAGGTCTTATAACGGCCGGGAGCAGCCGTTTCATCCTGTTCATTGAGGCATATTCTATAAGAGATTGAGGCTTTCCCTGATTGAGATATCCGGCAATCCAGGAAGGCTGCCTGCCAATAATGCTTTCGTAATATATTTTATTCGATGCTTTATAGAAAGAATAAAGGCAGGGGCCAAGCTGCTCAAGCGCTCTGACTTCAGTGTCTTCCAGCAGGTAAGGCTCAGGGGAGACACGCCACTGGTTATACACACCATCAATTGTAAGTCTTTCCCTGATATGCCGGCACCGGTCTTCTGGTGACATACCCATAAATACCCGTCCTCTACTGAATGGACCTTGTACGGCCGGAAGAGGTCTGTGCCAGTTTTTTTGCAGCTATATACTCGTGAGGAATTCCTTCCACCTTGGAATTCCTCAAACCAAGCACATATATAGTCAGGTCCTTTGCCTGCTCCTCAGTAAGGCCAAAATTGGGCATTATGGTAGCAGCAAAGTTCATCTCAGGATTGCCGGGAACAACCTTCTGTGGATCAAGAAAATGTTCATATATCCAGTGTGCCATTGTATGATGACCTTCGATATGCTGGAAATCATGAATCAAAAAGAAGGCGAGTTCTGTCTTGCTGCCCAAGCCTGTGAGTTCCGGACCGATCGTGCCGCCAGTGCCATTTATGTTGTGGCACCCCCTGCACCCAAATTGAAAAGAAAGGTCCCTGCCTCTTAAGAATGCAGCAGCTCCTGGGAAATCTGCGGCTGTTATTGAGTTATCATGCAGCTCCATATGGCATTTGGGGCACGACGACTGGGCATACTCCTGCGCCAAAAGCTGGCGATTGAGGTGATGAACTGCCCCATGGGTCCCTTCCACAGAAACTACCTGGCCGTCACCCTGATGGCATACAGTACAGCCAAACTTATCCATTGGATGGGTCTTAAGAAAATCACCCGGATGCGCAGTCAGCGGTTGAGGTTCATCAACAGCAAGAGGATTGCTTACCCCCATATGGCAGGTAATACACCTGTCCGTAGTATTTAATTGCGGAAGCCATATCTGATCTATTTTGAGTGGCGCCTTGAGATACGATGGGTCATTCAGCTTCGATGCCATCTTTTTATTGTAATTCCTCTGATAATGCATCCACTCTTTGTTATTCTCCCTGTAGAAAATAAAAATTGCAATGATCATAATAATAACAACTGCAGCGGCAAATATCTTATTCCGCTTTCTCATGACTGCTCTATCCCAGTTACGATCTTTCATAATGTTACTTTCTCTTATTAGTCCTCTTGTATAAATTCTCCATATAACTGGAAACACCCATAATACCAAAAGTAATTATTGCAGTCACGATTACGAAGAATACCCCTATGCCAAGTCTTTGCAACATATTGTCTCCACCCTAAATTTTAAACCACGGTGTCAGCACTACATATTTTATATTAAAAACAAGCCTGAGTCCGATTTTTACAGGTATGCCAATCATTATGAGATACATTACCGCCAGAGGCACATACCTGACCAGACCGAGCTTTTTAACAAAATCCTTAAAATACATTGCCGGTATAATAAGGCCGGCCCCAAAATACGCAAGCACTATAAGGTCTGACAATGCCTTTCCTGCAAACACACCTATACCGAGTACTCTTGCAAAGATAATTGGCAGGTCTTCAAGGCCAGTAGCCGGGGGTTTGTGTACATGGGCATTATCCCACGGCCAGTACCAGTTCCAGTCAAGACCCCTGAACCAGACGCCAATGACAATAAGCACCAGCCACAGGGCCATGCCAAATGAATAGCTGGTTACAGCAAATTTACGTTCCGAGAAGGTATAATAGCCCCTGCCCCTGGGATTTCTGTCGAGGAAGGGTATCAGCATCAGACCGCCTGCAATAAGAATAGGAAGTCCGACACCTGCTATCCACGGGTCAAAAAATACAAGCAGTTCCTGAAGACCCAGAAAATACCAGGGCGCCTTCATCGGATTTGGCGTTGTATCCCGGCTTGCCTCTTCTTCAAGGGGTGCGCCAAGATAAACAGAGGCAAAGAGAAGGAGGCCTGTCACAATTAATACACAGAGAAATTCAAGATAGAACAGATGCGGCCATGAAAATATCGTATCTTCCGGTTCTTTTTCGATACCCGGGGTTGTCCCCTTGACGAGCTCCATCAGACCATATGTCTTATCAGGATCTCTCGGGAAAATATCGTGAGATTTCTCTGCCATCATATCTCCCTGTTTATTATAGCGGGCCTGAGAACCCGTCTTTCCTTACCCTCCAGAAATGGACTGCAAGGAATAACACTACAAGCATTGGCAGTACTACACAATGAAGCACATAGAATCTTAGGAGGGCGTTCTGACCCACCTCAGTACCGCCAAGCAGCATAAACTTCACATCATTGTCGGGCCTCATGCCAAGCTGTGTCCCGAAAGGTCCTTCAACACCAAACAGCGGGGTTGCAGCAGCCATCTTTGTTCCCACGGTAATAGCCCAGAGTGCAAGCTGATCCCACGGAAGCAGATAGCCGGTCCAGCTTAACAACAGTGTAAGCATCAAAAGCACCACACCTATCACCCAGTTGAATTCGCGGGGAGACTTGTACGAGCCTGTAAGAAATACCCTCGTCATATGTATCCAGACTGTAGCAACCATCCCCTGGGCAGCAAACCTGTGTATGTTTCTGAATGTCGTCCCATACGAAACAACAGTCATCATATCCTTGATATCCTGATAGGCACGCCTGACATCAGGTACGTAATAGAACATCAGCATAACACCTGTTAATGCGAGCATTACAAATAACAGGAGTGATACACCTCCCATGCACCATGTATATCTGAATCTTATGGACTCCCATCTCGTCTTAACAGGATGGAGGTGATACAGGACATTGCTGAATGTAGTAAGCGACCGGTTGCGAGGCGTATCTTCATAACCATGACGGAATACAGCCTTATAGACTTGTGTGCTCTTTATCCACTCTGTTATCTTATCCGACTTACCGCTGGCCATCATTCCTCCCCTTAACTACACGTTCAAAAAGAACGGCTCTACCTCACGTGAGGCCTCATCAACCCTTAAACCCTGCTCTGTTGATACAGGATCAGGGTCCTGCCTGTGGTTAAAGTCCACAACAATCTGTCCATCAGTGGGATCAATCTTGATCGCTGCACGCCACAGGAGCCTTGGTGACGGCCCTCCTAATACATTCCCTTCTATACTAAAAATGCTGCCATGACACGGGCAAAGGAACGCCTGTTTGTCCTGAAACCAGTTAGGGGTGCAGCCAAGATGCCTGCATATGGATATCATCACATAAATACCGCGTTCATTGCGGACTACCCATACCTGCCTCTCTTTCTTCCACTTCTCACTAAGTCCCTCAGGATAATCCGATGGCTTGCCTATTTTAAAGACCTTCTGAGTTTCGTACAGCACATTAGGGAAATAAAATTTATAGAAGCTGTATGCAGACCCGCCGAACGTAGCAGCAATCCCGCCCCACCCGACTAAAGAGAAAAAGTCCCTTCTTGTTATTGTCTCATCAATATCTTTCACTTATTCGAAACCTCTTCAAACTCCTCTATATATTCAAATATCTCCATAGTTACGGCGCCTGTAGGGCAGCGCTTGGCGCAATGCCCGCATCTTATGCACATATCTTCATCCTTTATCATTGCTGTGCCCATCTGTGCCACCGCAGCCCTGTCGCCAACAGCAAGCTCTTCCCATGAAATCTTATATCTTGCCTCAACCACCTTTCTTAAGTTTTCATCCCCGTCTATTTCCGTTACAGGGACCATCTTAAGACAGTACGTTGGACACACATCAACACACCCTCCGCAGAGTATGCACAGGTCACCATCAAATATTGTATTTATGTGACACTTCAGACATCTGATCCCCTGTTCTGTGGCTGCATCTTCTTTATATCCTATCTCAACAAGGTCTACGTTCTTCTTTCTTGCCCCCGCATCTATTGCCGGAGGCTCTTCCCTCTCAAGACGGTCATAGTCCCTGAACATCTTATAATCTTTTGGCCCTGCAACAGGGTGCATGATGCCCCTTCGCTTTATCCGGATACTTACGCCCCTAAGATATTCATCAATAGACCTTGCGGCCTTCTGTCCAGCAGCCACAGCAGTAATCAGGAGCTTAGGCCCATACGCCACATCACCTGTTGCAAAGATGCCGGGGACACTCGTTTTATAGTTATCAAGGTTAACCTTTAAAACGCCTGGCCTTACCTGTTCAATCCCGTCCTCTTGTTTTATAAATGAGAGATCTGCCCCCTGACCAACGGTAATGATCACCGTGTCGCACTCTATTACAGTCTCTGAGTTGGGAGCAAACTGCGGATTAAACCTCTTATTCTCATCAAACACACTTAAGCATTTTTGAACCTCAAGCCCTGTGACCCGGCCGTCTTTTCCAACTATCCTCTTAGGGCCAAAACCGTCGTGAAGGATGATACCTTCTTCTTCACCTTCCATTATCTCAACCGGATCAGCAGGCATTATACTTCTTGTCTCAAGACATGACATATGAACCTCTTTATCCGGCCCAAGTCTTACAGCAGACCTTGAGGCATCGTAGGCCACATTACCACCACCAATTACCACTATCTTTTTGCCGATCTCAGGCGGTCGCCCGTAATTACATGCCTTGATAAAATCCATCCCTATATGTACGCCTTTTAGATTCGTTCCTTCTATAGGCAGGGAGCGGCCATTCTGCAAACCTACTGCTATGAGAATCGCCTTATAACCCATATCTTTCAGATTAGCAAGCGTCAGGTCTTTTCCGACAGGCGTGTTGCACCGAATCTCAACACCCAAAGCCTCAATGGATGCAATTTCAGATTTGACAAGCTGTCTGGAAAGTCTGTAGTGGGGAATTCCAAAAACCATCATACCGCCCGGCTCTGGCTCTGACTCAAATACAGTGACTTTGTAGCCAAAGAGTGCCAGATCATGCGCAGCAGTGAGCCCTGCCGGCCCTGCGCCAATTATGGCTACCTTCTCTGCAGTTCCGGGTTTTAGAAGTTCTCTGCGGGTTTTTGAAAATCTGAGGACGCCGCGGGGATCGGCTACAGCCTCAACACCATACTTTTCTGTTACAAAACGCTTAAGGGCCCTTATTGATACGGACTCATCAATATTCCCCCTCCGGCATGCAGCTTCACACGGATGGCCGCATATGCGGCCGCAAACTGATGCAAAGGGATTGGGCCCCCTCGCAATTGCATAAGCCCTCTCATAATCGCCCTCGGCAATCGCCTGAACATAACCGCCAGAGTCAGTTCCAACCGGGCACGAGCTTCTGCATTTTACCTGTTCAGCAAAGTAGTCCACATCAGGGACTACCACCTTATACCTGCTCTTCAAATAAACCCCTCACAACCTGATTGTCTGCTACCAGGCCTCCTCATCATATTGAGATGGATTGATAAGATCTCGGACAGATATTACTCCAACTACCTTACCACTCTCTGTAACTGCAAGGTGTCTTACCTTCTTTTGATCCATGTAATCCCCTGCCTCAAATATTGTCTTATTGCTATCTATAGTCAGAAGAGGAGAGCTCATTATTCCTTTAACCAGATAACTGCTCCCATCCACCCCTTTTGCCACAACCTTTTTAACGATATCCCTTTCAGTCACGATTCCCGCTATCTCACCGCTTTCTTTATCCAGGACAAGGACACTTCCAACCTCTTTAGATTCCATGATCTTTGCGACCTCCTGAACGGTTATTTGCTTGTCCACAGTCACGAGACTTCTTGCCATCACCCTTTTCACAGGGATCATTAAAATGCCTCCTTTTAGGATCTGATTTGCGGGAATTCTAAATTATCATGTAAATATTATGCTTGTCAACTGGCTGGTATGATTTTTTATCAAAAAATTTTGAGGAATATGAATAAAATTACTAAAGAAAAAAGGACAGGTTTCCGAATTTACGAATTATAGACACAAAATAGCCTGTCTGCCTTTCAGGGAGGTGCAAAATGAGCCTTACAGTCCTTAAACAAAAGATCTTTGCGTTATACGACAGCTTTACAAATGATACCATTGATGCCTTCAAAATAGCTGAGGTAAAAAACCTGCTATGGGTGCTGAAACCTCTGAACAGAATAGGCAGGGAACAGATAGATATACTGTGGGAATTCTTCGGCCGCGACGTTGAGGAGAGAGCCACTGGCGGCAAGTGGAACCTGGAGCATCTACTGGAGAGAAAGGCCAATATTGACTCAGCACTGGATATTGTATTCGAGCTTGGCTGCGTAGCCTGAATCACACTAAAAGTATTGGCGCCCCCGAGACGAATTGAACGTCCGACAAACGGTTTAGGAAACCGCTGCTCTATCCGACTGAGCTACGGGGGCGGTGTTAGTCAGTCACTCATTGGAATCAAGGTACAAGAATATCAAGGGGTGACTTTCCATTTTAATCTCTTTAAACTGAACGCCAATGGCAAACATATTTTCCACCGGCTTTATCCATCTGATCATACCGGCAATTTCTTCGGATTCTTCACCGCTGACATTTTTAAAAAATACTGTCAGGACCAGCTCCGCATTGATCTCATATGGTTTCTGTGAATAGATGGCTGCTCCGCCTCTGCTTATATTAACTGCCTGGCAGCCAAGAGACGAAGCCTCACCATTTTTTCTTACATCAATCCTGCCTGTTAGTGAAACCCTTGTATGCTCCCTGCGCTCAGACAACCTCTTCCCTTCCTGACTTTTACCAGTCACAGGATTTGTACTATACTACAAGCAGACTCAGTTTTCAATATCAAATTATGATTCTAACCTGCCGGAAAGACAACAAAATTGTATTGACCATCCAATAAATCATCTGCTATCATTCAACTACCTGAAAGCAGGTAACGCATGGACAGGGGGAAAGACATTGAGACTCCCTACCGACACCGTGGATCTACAAGAGACAAGAGGATTGCAGATGGATGCAGGTACCTTGCAAAGCCATTTACCCCAACCGATGTAAAAAAACTGATTTCAGATTTCTTTGCATCTGATTACAGAGAGGGCGGGATTGCCTGAGAAAATCAAGGCCTTAATCAAGTCAGGTCCTCAGCCGGGTCTTGAAATGGCCTTTGTCAATATTCCCTCAGTCGGCGATGATGAGGTCTTGATAAAGCCAAAAGCAGTATCTGTCTGCGGCACTGACCTTCATATCTACAAATGGAACGACTGGGCGCAGATGCGCATCAAAAGGCTTCCTATGATCCTGGGACATGAGTTTGCCGGCGTGGTCACTGAGGTTGGACGTTCTGTAAAGAATGCTGCCGTTGGAGACTATGTGTCGGCAGACAGCCATGTCGTATGCGGCAGATGTCTTCAATGCAGGATAGGACAGCAGCATATCTGTAATAATCTTGAGATACTTGGAGTAGACAGGGATGGCTGTTTTGCAGAATACGTTGCAATGCCTGCAAGGGGGGTATGGAAAAATGACCCTGATGTACCCCCGGAGATTGCCTCAGTGCAGGACCCCCTCGGAAATGCCGTATATTGTACACTCGTTGAACCAGTCACAGGAAAATCTGTATTGATTATCGGCGACGGGCCGATAGGCCTTTTTTCCGCGGGCATAGCGCGTGTTTCCGGCGCAAGCTGGGTCGGGCTGATCGGCCACCACGCTTCACGGATGGATGTGGCACGGGAGATGGGCGCTGATTCCCTGTTTCACGGTGATGACACTGATCTGGAACAGAGGATTATGGATATTACAGGTGGAAACGGCACAGACATTGTCCTTGAAATGTCGGGCAGTGAAAAAGGACTCAAACAGGGACTGAGGCTGTTGAGAAAAGGGGGCAGGATTTCTCTGTTCGGACTTTTCCCGTCACCAGTACAGATAAACCTCACAAACCAGGTAATATTCAAAGGCATAACCATTTATGGGATAAATGGCCGTATTATATTTGATACATGGGAGCGAATGCACAATCTTTTAAAGTCAGGGAGGCTCGGTATATCGCCTGTCATTACCCACAAACTCGCTTTTGATGATTTTGAGAAGGCGTTCGCGCTGCTGATGGAAAGACCAAGGAAGGCGGTAAAGGTAGTGCTGATGATGTAGCCCCGACCTTTATAGTCGGCTTGCAGTGGGGGATGACCCCGCGCGCTACGTCATGGCTGGACAAGGAAGCATTTTCGGATTAGTAATGTACGCAAGATATAAGGAATACCTGGAAAATCAACTCAACGCTATCAGGGAGGACGGCCTCAGCAAGGATGAGCGCATCCTCTCATCCCCTCAGGGTATCTCCATTCAGGTCAGAGGCAGGCATGTCATTAACATGTGCGCCAATAATTACCTCGGCCTCTCAAATCATCCCGGCATCGTAGCTGCTGCCAAAACTGCCCTCGACACGTGGGGCTACGGAATGTCGTCAGTCCGTTTCATCTGCGGGACACAGGATATTCACAGGGAACTTGAGCAGAGGATCTCTTCATTCCTCGGAATGGAGGAGACAATCCTCTACACTTCATGCTTTGATGCCAATACAGGCCTGTTTGAAACCCTCCTCGGAGAACAGGACACAATAATAAGCGATGAATTAAACCACGCATCCATAATAGACGGAATCAGATTGTGCAAGGCAAAGCGACTTAAGTTCAGGCATATGGATATGAATGACCTTGAGGAAAAATTAAAAGAGGCCGCTGATTCAAGATTCAGGATGATTGCATCAGACGGCGTCTTTTCAATGGACGGTGATGTGGCGCCATTACGTGACATTTGCTCACTGGCGGAAAAATACGATTCGCTTGTGATGGTGGATGATTCACATGCTACTGGATTTTTTGGCCATGAAGGAAGGGGGTCACTGGAATATTGCGGCGTTGAGGGGAGGGTGGACATTATTACAAGTACGCTTGGCAAGGCTATGGGAGGCGCAACAGGCGGGTTCACCTGCAGCCGCCGGGAGATTGTCAGTATGCTACGGCAGAGATCAAGGCCATATCTCTTCTCAAACTCCCTCGCCCCTATGGTGGTCGCAGGGACTTTAGAGGCGCTTAACATAATAGAGGGGGGTACATCACTTCGTCATACGCTCATGGAGAACACCAGATCCTTCAGAACGGGGTTACTTGGTATGGGATTTAATATCAGAGAAGGCGTGCATCCGATTATTCCTGTTATGCTTGGAGACGCTAAGATGGCAACAGGCATGGCGTCTTCCCTGTTTGAAGAAGGGGTCTACGTGGCCGGGTTCAGCTATCCTGTTGTGCCAAAGGGGCAGGCCCGGATACGGGTACAGATATCCGCCGCCCATACCAGAGACAACCTTGATTTCGTCCTGGATAAATTCAGGAAGGTGGGAAAATCCCTTAACATCATTTAGAGCCAGCGGCGAAGGAGCCAGCCGGCTGATTCGCAGACTATTGAAGGCCAGGCACGGGCCGACCAGCGGTCTTCTGTCATCTCATCAGCATGAGACAGATCCTCAAGGAATTGATTCCGGAGTTTACGGCAAAGGACGCTGTCCCTTGTTATCATATTCAGTTCATAGTTGAGGAAGAAACTTCTGTAGTCGAAATTGGAAGACCCTACTGTGCCCCACGAACCATCAACAACAATGGTCTTGGCATGCATAAGCCCGGGCAGGTATTCGTAAATCCTTACCCCTGCCTCAAGGAGAGCTGAATAGAGACTGCGTCCCGCCCAGTGCGCCAATGGTATATTGGACTTTGCCGGCACCAGTATCCGGACATCCACCCCCCGGCCGGCTGAATTAATCAGCGACTTCATGGTCCTGTTATCAGGAACAAAATATGGCGTAGTCAGGTAGACAAAGCGCTTTGCACCGGTGAGCATGGAAGTAATAAAGCAGTTCAACAGATACCGGCACCCATCAGAATTGTTCGGAACAAGAACACTGGTGGAGGATCCGTTGTCCGGCATCTTCCAGTGAACTTTTCCGTCCCAGAAGGCATAAAACATCTCAGTAGCCTGCTGTGCAAGGGTATTTCCAAAACGAATATGTGCATCGCGCCATCTCTCCATGCCGACAATCGAACGGGAGCTCTGGCGGTGGATATTAAACCCGCCAAGGTATGCATCTGATTTGTCTACAATCAGAAGTTTCCTGTGATGGCGTCTGTTATACCTGAGCGGGTCAAACCATGACCACCTGTGAAACCATTTTACAGAAACATTATGCTCCCTTAAATATTTCTCAAACCTTCTGCCCCCCCTCAGCAGTGTGCCGGCAGAGTCAAGATGGAGAAGGACTTCCAACCCCTTGCCCGCCTTGTGAGCCAGTGCTTCCGCAAACGCCCACCCGACTTCATCATCAGCAAATATATAACTCTCAAGAAGAATATTTTCCCTGGCACTTGCAATTGAACCGAGCATAGCCTCATAGAGCAAATCGCCTTCTGTAAAAAGGTCGAAGGAATCACTTCCAGGCACCAATGACGGCAGACAGAGTTCAGGTTCAGAGTTGTAGCGTTGAATAAAGTCAACCTGTTTGTCTGAGGCAATACAATTGACTGGGTTCTTATTATACATTCGTAGTTCCAGGTCTATTTTTCAACAGTGTATTATTTAATAGCATCCCCCCACGGCTTGTCAAGGTTAGCCTCATATGGTATCGTAATTATAAGTCCCGGGGATTAGATGGAAAAACTGCATTATATCGGCCTGCTGTTTCTTAATTTCACTGTTCTGAACCTTATACTATCCCTCACATTCTTTGTAATATCTTATGGCTTAAAAAAGTCCGTTTCCTCCATATATATCAGGAGCAGGGTATTATTCATATCAATCATGGCTCCGCCGGTTGTCTCTTCTTTTATTCTTGTTACATCCTTTATCCCTCCTGTATTTGTCAAGCCTCATAACAGCCCAATGCCTTGTCTTAATGAGCCTTACTGCTACATTTTCTCTTTCCTCCCTGAATTCCCCATGTTCAGGGCTGCGCTTACTGCCGCTGTAATCCTTGTTCTTTTATCAGCTCTCTACTCAATAGTATCTTTGTACGGATATTTCAGGCTGCGGCGGCAAATAGGCCGGCTTGATAACCTGCTGGGGACAGAATTAAATTCTGTACCCAATGGCCTGATTCCCGGCGGGAGGTCTATTCAGCATATCAAGGTCATAGAAACACCACTCACGTTTAGTTTCGTCTGGGGATACCTGTCAGAGACGATCGTTATATCAACCGGCGCCTTGAAAGCCCTTTCTCCTGATGAACTAAAGTGTCTGTTTGCTCATGAGGCTTCACATTGCAGGAGAAGGGATAATATTCTTAAAGGGATGCTGTCGCTGTGCCGAAACACCCTCATTGCGTTCCCTCATGTTCATCTGCTGTGCAGATGGTGGAAGGAGGAGATAGAGTTGATTGGAGACGATGCCGCTGTGCTGATTACAGGAAAGCCGATGGACGTGGCATCAGCAATACTAAAGATGCAAGGGTCATCAGCGACTGGCCTGAACCGGAGTGTCTGGAGGTTTGCAACAGGCTTCACTGCGTCAGCAAACGCAAAACCTCTGACAAGGAGGATAGAAAGATTGATAGAACTCAACGATTCAATATCTGCAGATGGAAAAGGAAGTCACCCATTAATACCTTCTGAAGTCAGCATTCTTGCAGGCCTGACACTGATGTTCCCTCTGTTATTTGTCATGATATATGAGATTGACCCGCTAATGATCCACTGTTACCTGGAAAAACTTACCTCGGTGTTCTGATTATGGATGCAATCCTGAGCTACTTAAACGCAGCTGACTACATGCCGGAACTGTCCGGCAAGATTGCCCTCGTAAAATCTGACTTCAATGTCCCGATTTTAAGCGATATCTCCGGCACTTCAAAGGTTGCAGACCCATTCAGGATCCTTCAGGCAGCGCCATTTATCAGGGAATTGATAAATGCAGGGGTCATACCCGTTTTAGCAACACATTTGGGAAGGCCAAAGGGATACAACCCCTCACTGACCCTGGACCCCATAGCAGGACACATCTCCGAAGCCATCGGGAATGAGGTGGAGATTATCAGATTCGATCCTGAAACCAGGTCGTTTAATCCAAAACAGTTTAATGCGGACTACATCAAAGGGCTTTTTAGAAACGGTACCGTGTCCATGCTCGATAATATAAGGTTTCATACTGATGAGACGAAGAACCTTGACAGCCTGGCCAGGGCACTGGTTTCAGTGGTGGAAATAAGCATCCAGAACTCCTTCGGAACTGCCCACAGAAAAGAGACCACATCAAACAGGATACATGAGTTTATACCAGGGCTTGCAGGCAGTCTGCTCGTTGATGAGATTGAATCTCACGCAAAAACCAAACGTCCCGGCTCTCCCTATGTTGTCATAGTAGGGGGCGATAAGGTGGAGGACAGCCTGCAGCTCATGAGGTCAATAGTCAGGGCGGAAAAGACAACCCACTGGAGCAATATGTTCAATCCCGAGCTTAACCTTCAGATAGGTGAAAGGCTTGTGGACTATGTCCTTGTGGGAGGTCACCTCATGTATGCATTCGTATACGCACAATTAACCATGTTAAAAGATGAGGACCTCAGCGGACTGCCCGGAGATGTAAAAAAGGACCTGCGGGGTCTGCGGGAGGTACGGCTAAAGGGCTATGATGGCCCTGAAGATGGAGGTTATAAGTACAATACTGAAGAGATAAATCTCGCACAGGGGCTGCTGAGGTTATATAATAAATACCAGTTCAGAGATCCAAACCCGGCCGAAGGCAGACGCCTGATAGTGCCGGTAGATTATGCGGTAAAACGTGGTAACAATGTCTTAAGGTCTGTACAGCTCCATGAACTGCTTGATGATGATGAGATAGTGGACATTGGAGACCGGACAAAGGATATGTATACTGCTATAATAGAAAAGGCCCGCACCATAGTCTGGAACGGCCCCCTCGGCGCAGATGATGAAAAGTATACTGAAGGGACACGAAGGATTATCGCCTCTATTCATTCAAACAAAGAGGCTGTAAAAGAAATAGGCGGAGGCAGTACAAACTTCATGATATCTGCATATGAAAGGGAAAGCGGGCTTGGACTTGATATGGGGTTCAGGTCAACCGGTGGCGGATCTACTCTCTTAGAGACAGCTTACGACTCTCCGGTGACAATATCACTCATAATGAGTGCAAGAAAACTGCTTGAGGGTGGATACGGGATGCCATATGAGACATTGAGAAAGGCCGTCATCAGGCGTCAACTCTGATTTTGACTGATTCGTAAAAACCTGCTGCCCTATCTGTTGACCTTGTACTCCTCAAACCACGCCATCTGTATCGCCTCTAATATCCCTTCATTGGATTTCTTAGGGTCATCAGAGAAGTCAGGCAGGGAAATAATCATTGCATGCATATCTGTAAAGCGGATGGTCAGGGGGTCTATGCCTGGATATTTGTCGTATAGCTGTATACCTATTTCTTCTGAATCCTTCCAGCCAAGTTTCATGCGTAATTCTTACCTCCTGTCATTTTGAAGGTATCTCCACCACTACATCCCCGTAAACATGCGCCTGACAACCGAGACGCGAAGTAAGTGTCAGTCCGACAGCCTTATCAAGCATGTCATTTTCTTCATCTTCTGCCTCAGAGAGGTTGTTCATGCCATTCTTAACAATTACATGACATGTCGTGCATGCACAGTTACCGCCGCAATTATGATCAAGTTCAATATCATTCTCTAATGCAATATCGAGTATGGACTTCCCCTCTTCGGTTTCTATGGCAACGTTCTGAGGAAGGAAGGTAACTTTTACCTTCTTACGCTCCACTGCCCCGGTATTCTTATAGTCAGACAACTTAGTTTCCATTTTTCACATAAATGGGGTCAGATCTTGAATTTTGATATAAAAAGACCACACATCAAAATTCAAGACCTGACCCACGGGTTTAGCATTATGCTGAAAAAGATGTACCGCAGCCGCAGCTGCCTTTTGACTGCGGATTAACAAACTTGAATCCGCCTCCTGTCAGCCCGCTTGTATAATCTATTGTAGTGCCAAACAGGTAAAGGGAGCTCTTCATATCAATTATTATCTTGACCCCTTCCACCTCGTAGACCTGATCGTCTGCCCCTATTTCATTATCAAAATTGAGGGTATAAGTAAAGCCGGCACAACCCCCTCCTGTCACACCAACCCTTAGCCCGCCGCTTGTAATCTTATTCGTCTCCATAATCCTTTTAACTTCTTTTATTGCATTCTCGGTCAAAGTGACCGGTTGACCCGCAGTTGTTTCCATAATGCACTCCTTTCAAACAGACTTTTTATAATTGTTACTCGTCGCCTTTTTTGTTCTTATAATCTTCAATGGCCGCCTTTATAGCATCTTCAGCAAGTACCGAGCAGTGAATCTTTACAGGCGGCAACTGTAGTCTCTCTACAATCTCAGTATTCTTGATCTCCATCGCCTCATCCACTGTCTTGCCCTTTACCCACTCTGTCGCCAGGCTGGAGCTTGCTATGGCACTGCCACAGCCGAATGTCTTAAATTTTGCATCCACAATAACCCCATTGTCAATCTTTAACTGAAGTTTCATAACATCGCCGCACTCAGGGGCGCCTACTATTCCAGTTCCAACATCCTTCTCACCCTTTTCAAAGCTCCCCACGTTCCTCGGGTTATTATAATGGTCTATTACCTCATCACTGTATGGCATTTTAAAACACCCCCCTTAATCTTTCTTCCATTTAAATTGTTTCAGGTCAACTCCTGACCTGGCCATTTCATATAGCGGAGACATCTCCCTTAATCTGTTAACAGCCTCTATTACCCTTTTAATCACATAGTCCACCTCTTCCTCTGTGTTGAACCGGCCAAGCCCGAAGCGTATTGAGGAATGGGCGAGTTCAGAGCTGACACCCAGCGCCTGCAGTACATACGAGGGCTCCAGCGTTGCTGAAGTACATGCAGAACCTGAAGAAAGGGCAATCTCTCTCAGGCCCATGAGGAGCGACTCACCTTCAACATAGGCAAAACTGAGATTAAGATTTCCCGGCATCCTCCTGGTCAGATGACCATTAACGCTTACCTCGTCCAGAGATTCCATAATACCCTTCCGAAGCCTTTCCCTGAGAGTCAGAAGCCTTTTCGACTCTTCTCCCATGACCTCCATGGCAATCTCACATGCCTTTCCAAATCCTGCAATACCCGGGACATTAAGGGTGCCTGAGCGCATACCCCTTTCGTGCCCGCCCCCATCCATCATCGGTGAAAGTCTTACACGGGGATTTTTCCTCCTTACATAAAGCGCGCCAACCCCTTTTGGACCGTATAACTTATGCGCAGTGTATGACAGGAGGTCTATACTCATGGACTGTACATCAACCGGTATCTTTCCCACACCCTGGGTAGCATCGCAATGAAAAAGCACACCCCTGTCCCTGGCTATTTTGCCAATCTCTTCAACGGGCTGTATAACACCTATCTCATTATTAACCAGCATTACTGATATCAGCACTGTCCTGTCATTAATGGCCTTCCTCACGTCATCAGGGTTTACAAGTCCTTCCTTGTCAACTGGAAGAATCGTCACCTGCATACCGGATTTTTCAAGCCGTTTTACTGTATCAAGTACAGAGCGATGTTCAGTAGCCTGCGTGATTATATGGTTCCCCTTCTCTGCGTACATCTCTGCCACGCCCTTTAGCGCAAGGTTGTTTGATTCAGTAGCACCGCTCGTAAAGACGATTTCCCGTGATTCAGCGTTTATAATCCTCGCAAGCCGTTCCCGCGCTGCCTCAACCGCCTTGTCTGCATCCCAGCCGAAACTGTGATTACGACTCGCTGCATTGCCAAAATACGTGGTAAAGTACGGGAGCATCTCTTCGACGACCCCTGGATCAACCCTTGTGGTAGAGTGGTTGTCCATGTAGACAGGTAAATTCATGTATTCCTCCTTTTATACTGCCTTAAGCTCAAATTTTTCTATCAACTCTTCAAGGGTGGTGGTGTTCAGCATGTCCACTATCCTGTGCTCCAGTCTTTGCATTGGTGTCCGGATACTGCATTTGTCAAACTGATAACACTTGCTATTTTGTTCTTCCGAGCAATTCAATATGTTTATGTTCCCTTCCACCGCCTCGATAATCCGGGCAACAGTAATATCAGAAGGATTTGTACTCAGCGAGTAGCCACCCTTGGGCCCGCTAATGCTCGTTATCAACCCGCCTTTTACCATACGCTGAAGTATCTTTGCCAGCAGCTCCACAGGAATACTGTAAGCCTCTGCGATCTCCTTGGTATTGACAACGCGCTCGCCGTGATTCCATGCTATATAGGCTATTGCCATCAGACCATAATCTATCTTTTTTGTAAGTTTCAGCATGTCCGACCTAAATAGTATCCGACTAATTCAGTCGGATATAAATATAGCAACTATAAACATGGATGTCAAGGGATTTTCTATATGGAGGATCTTAGGTATATAAAACAAACATTAATTAAACTTCAGCAATACCTTAAGCACTCCCCTGGCTGCTGCATACTGAAATGCCCTGATTCCCTCTTCAATCGGGAAGACCCTGCTGACCAGCGGCCGAACATCAACGCTCTTTGCCTCCAGAGCCTTTATGGCAGGAGGGAACGGACCGCACCTGGAGCCAATAAGGGTCAGTTCATCAATCACCACCCTGTTCAGATCCACTGCTCCCCTCTCTGCAACCGTTGTCTTGATGATTATCCTGCCACGGGGCCTTACGATATTGAGAGCAGCCTCAAGGCCGGATGGGGAGCCGGTGGCATCCACAACAATATCAAAAACCCTTTCGTTGGCAGGCGGCTCCGGCGTCGTCCTGATTCCCCTATTCTCAAGGATAGAGAGCTTATCCCTGTGCCGGCCGGCCACGATCAACTCACACCCGCTGAGGGATAAAACCTGGGCAATGAGGAGGCCGAGTTTTCCGTCACCCAGCACACAGACCTTGTCCTCCGGTCTGATTTGCACCTGCTCCATGATTTCAAAAGCAGCAGCAAGGGGCTCTGCAAAAACCGCCTCTTCGTCAGAAACAGAATCCGGGATGATATGGAGATTGCTTACAGGAAGTATGAGATAGTCTGCTAAGGCGCCATTCCTGTTTAAGATCCCAAGGACAGAGCGATTGGGACAGTGGTTCTTAAGGCCGATCTGACAGTAGCTACAAGTTCCACAACTAACATTAATCTCGCCTGTCACCCGCTTGCCAACCAGACCATTATCCGGAGATTTTTCCACTACACCGGCAAACTCATGCCCTGGAATGCCGCTGAATCCCATGTATCCTCTAAGTATCTCGATATCAGTATTGCAAATCCCTGCACAACTGACCCTGATCAGCGCCTCATCTCCTGTAGGTACAGGCGCAGGATAGTCATTCAGATAGGAGAGACCGTTTTTAAATAACAGGGCACGCATAAGGATTATTAATTAGCAGTGCCAAACCTGCATAGGCATTGTTTCCTCCAGCTATCCACATGGATTCCATTTACGGCCGTCAGCATGTATGAATTCATCTGCATCACTGGGGCCGCATGTACCCAATTCGTAAAATGCAAGAGGAGGGGCATATTCGCCTTCCCATCCCCGTAAAACAGGGTCTGTTATTTTCCATGCCAGCTCAATCTCGTCGCTTCGTGTAAATAGCGAAGCATCCCCCTGCAAGGCATCCAAAATAAGCCTTTCATACGCATCCGGCAGTATATTCTCCCCAAAGTCCTGCTCATACAGGAAGTCCATGCTAACGGTGCGGGTTTTCATACCTGCCCCCGGCACCTTTGTCTCAAAGCCGAGGCACATCCCTTCATCAGGCTGAAGACGCAAGACCAGTCTGTTGGGGGGTAATTGAGCATCAGCAGGCAATGGAAACATCAGATGCGGGACATGCCTGAATTGAATCGAGATTTCAGTCACCTTGCTGTTTAAGGCCTTGCCGGAGCGAAGATAAAAGGGTACATTCCGCCAGCGCCAGTTGTCAGTAAAGAGTTTTAGAACAGCAAAAGTTGCTGTCTCGGTACCCTTGGCAACACCCTTCTCATCGCGGTATGTCCGGTATTGCGCCCGGACTGTGTATTTGGCAACCTCTTCCGGTCTTATGGGGCGCACAGCCTTAAGAACCTTTACCTTCTCATCGCGAAGTGAGGTGGCATTAAATTCTGCAGGAGGCTCCATTGCAGTGAGGGTAAACAACTGCAGCAGGTGGTTCTGAAATACATCCCGCAGGACACCTGCGGTATCATAATACCCTGCCCTGCTGCCCAGTCCCACCTCCTCTGACACCGTAATCTGGACATGATCAATATAATTACGATTCCAAAGCGGTTCAAATATGGCATTGCCGAAACGAAAGACCAGGAGATTCTGCACAGTCTCCTTGCCAAGATAATGGTCTATGCGGTAAATCTGACTTTCGTTGAACACCTGATGGATACAATCATTTAAGGCCTCTGCAGAAAAAAGATCCCTCCCAAATGGCTTTTCAATAATAATGCGGCGCCATTGCTCTTTTGACTGATGTGACAGCCCAGCTTCTCCCAGTCTGTTTACAATAACTGGATAGAGTACCGGGGGGGTAGAAAGATAAAAGAGGTAATTATCCCCGACGCCATGTTTCTTATTTAAATCATGTAAAAGCCTCTTTAAGGATTGGTAATCTTCGGGATTGTCATATTCTGCCCTGTGATAAATAATCTTTTTCCCAAATGAATTCCAGTTGCCGTTTAGATCTTTGCTCATATGGGAGTATGTGCTTATGCCCTCCCTTACCTTCCTGCGGAATCCTTCGTTAGTCATGTCGCTGCGTGCCACGCCAACAATAACAAACTGTTCCGGTAACAGGCCATCGCAGTACAACCTGAACAGGGAAGGCATCAATTTTCTCTCAGTCAGATCGCCTGAGGCCCCAAAGATTACAATTGCAGCAGGGCTTGAAATCTTCCTTATATTATCCTTACCTGATACCGGACTGTCCTGAGATATAATATCCTTTTTGGCCATCTCTTATTTTGCCTTCCAATCCACATGAAAAATACCCGGTTTATCAACCCGCTCAAAAGTATGGGCGCCAAAATAATCACGCTGGGCCTGTATAATATTTGCCGGCAGATTCTCTGAACGATATGCATCAAAATAAGCGAGGGAAGCACTCAAAGCCGCTACGGGAATACCTGATTCAATGGCGGTCTTCACAGCAAAACGCCAGGAGGCTTGCCTGTCTTGCACCGCTTGCTTAAATTCTCCGTCCAATAACAAATTCGGCAAATCCGGTTTCCTGCGGTACGCACGCATTATGTCATCAAGCAGCTTAGCCCGGATTATGCAGCCCGACCGCCAAATCCTGGCTATCTCTCCCAGATCCAGATTAAATCTATATTCATCTGAAGCCCTCCTCAAAAGGCACATGCCCTGGGCATATGAACATACTTTTGATGCATAGAGGGCATCCCTGACCGCATTTATGATCTTTCCCCGCTCATCACCATACTTATTTGGGGGACCGGAAAGGATCATAGAGGCCATCCTGCGATCTTCCTTCATGGAAGAAATAATACGCGCATCCACAGCCGATGTAATTGTAGGAATTGCAATACCTATATCAAGTGCATTCTGGGTCGTCCACTTACCGGTGCCTTTCTGGCCAGCCTTATCCAGTATCATCTCCACGAGGGGACGTTTTGTATCGTCATCCATTTTGGTAAAGATATCTGCAGTAATTTCTATAAGGAATGATGAGAGCTCCCCTCTGTTCCATTCAGCAAATATCTCGCTAAACTCTTCCGCAGAAGGGTTTATTGTTGATTTGAGTATGTCATAACATTCCGCAATAAGCTGCATATCCCCGTATTCAATGCCATTGTGTACCATTTTAACGTAATGACCTGCTCCGCCCGTACCCATATAAGACACACATGGCGCCCCGTCAGCGGCCCTTGCAGCAATCGCTGTCATTAATGGCTCAATCAGGGCATAAGCCTCCTTTGTGCCTCCCGGCATCAGGCTCGGCCCAAAGCGGGCGCCTTCCTCTCCGCCGGAAACACCCATGCCGATATAGCAGAGGCCGGTTGGCTCCAATTCCCTAGTCCTTCGTTCCGTATCAGTAAAGTGTGAATTGCCGCCATCAATAATTATGTCCCCGGCCTCCAGCAATGGTTTTAATTCAGCGATAACATAATCAACCGCACTGCCTGCCTTCACCATTATCTGAACGATGCGCGGACGTTCAAGGCTTTCCACAAATTCCTTCAGGGAGTACGCAGCCGTAATCTCTTTAGCCCTAGCCTCGCCCGACATAAATTCATCAGTCTTTTCAGCGGTACGGTTGTATACCGAAACCGTGAAGCCATGGTCGGCAATATTCAGAACCAGATTTTGCCCCATTACTGCAAGCCCAATCAGGCCAAATCTATTTTTCTTCATGATATCCTCTCCACTTCCAGTTCCGTATTTCCGGCATATCCTGGCCATGTCTTCTGATGTATTCACTGTGCTCTATGAGTCTGTCGCGAACAAATTGTTTGATGTATGCTGCAATGTGAGCAAACCTTGGGATCCTGTCAATCACATCGCCGGCGAGATGAAAGCGGTCAAGGTCATTCAGAACAACCATGTCAAATGGAGTCGTTGTTGTCCCCTCCTCCTTGTAGCCCCGGACATGGAGGTTTTTGTGGTTTGTCCGGCGATATGTAAGCCGGTGTATCAGCCATGGGTAGCCGTGATATGCAAATATGATTGGCGTGTCAGTTGTAAACAGTGTGTCAAAGTCTTTGTTAGACAGGCCGTGGGGATGTTCTTCCTTAGGCTGCAGGGTCATGAGATCAACCACATTAATTACCCTTATCCTGATGTCAGGGACAAGCTGGCGCAGAATCTCAACAGCGGCAAGGGTCTCAAGGGTCGGAACATCTCCTGCACAGGCCATAACTACATCAGGCGCACACCCCCTGTCATTGCTTGCCCAATCCCAGATTCCTATACCGGCGCTGCAATGCTTGATTGCAGAATCCATGTCAAGCCATTGTGGCAGGGGGTGCTTGCCTGCAACAATGACATTTATAAGATTATGACTCCGCATGCAGCGGTCTGTTACACTCAGCAGTGAGTTGGCATCCGGCGGAAAGTAGACACGCACGATATCTGCCTTCTTATTGAGTACAACATCAATAAAACCCGGGTCCTGATGTGAAAAGCCGTTGTGGTCCTGCTGCCATACATGTGACGTCAGGAGATAGTTGAGGGACGCAACAGGCCTTCTCCAGGGTATCTCCTTTGACACCTTGAGCCACTTGGCATGCTGGTTGAACATGGAATCCACTATATGGATGAATGCCTCATAGCATGAAAACAGTCCATGACGCCCTGTAAGGAGATAGCCCTCAAGCCATCCCTGACACGTATGCTCACTCAGGATCTCCATGACGCGGCCATCAGGCGACAGGTGATCGTCCTCAGGCAGTGTATCCGCCATCCATGTCCTGTCAGTCACATCAAACAGGGAACCAAGACGGTTGGATGCGGTCTCGTCCGGCCCCATCACGCGGAAATTTTTCATTTCCATATTGAGCCTCATTACATCCCTTATAAAGGCCCCCATTACACGTGTCGCCTCTCCTGTAACCTGGCCCGGCTGGGGTACATTTATCGCATACTGACGAAAATCAGGCATCTTAAGGTCTCTTAAGAACACCCCTCCGTTTGCATGAGGGTTAGCGCCCATGCGCAAATTGCCGTCCGGAGCCATTTCAACTATCTCGTGCCGCAGTTTCCCGTTTACATCGAAGAGCTCTTCAGGCCTGTAACTCTTCATCCATTCTTCAAGCAACCTGAGATGGTCCGGCTTCACCGACATTTCAGAAAGGGGCACCTGATGGGAGCGCCAGAAGTCCTCTGTTTTAAGGCCGTCAACCTCCTTCGGGCCTGTCCAGCCCTTTGGAGTCCGCAGTATTATCATTGGCCAGTGCGGCCGTTTGACAGCCTTATTGGAACGCGCCTCATGCTGAATAGCCCTTATCTCAGCAATTACAACATCCATTGTCGCGGCCATAACCTGGTGAATAACTGAAGGGTCAGAACCTTCAACAAAATATGGCTTGTATCCATAACCTGCAAAGAGGCTTTCCAGCTCCTCCCTGCTTATGCGTGAAAGGATTGACGGATTTGCAATCTTGTATCCGTTCAGATGAAGAATAGGGAGTACAGCGCCATCGCGGGCAGGATTAAGGAATTTGTTTGAATGCCAGGATGTTGCAAGGGGGCCTGTCTCAGCCTCACCGTCACCAACTACACACGCAACGACCAGGTCAGGATTATCGAATGCCGCGCCAAAGGCATGAGATACGGCATATCCAAGCTCTCCCCCTTCATGAATGGAGCCGGGTGTCTCAGGCGCACAATGGCTCGGGATGCCTCCCGGGAATGAAAACTGCCTGAACAGCTTTTTCATACCCTCCTCATCCTGTGAAATATCCGGATAAACTTCACTGTAAGAACCTTCCAGGTATGTGTTTGCTACCAGGCCAGGACCACCGTGGCCCGGACCTGTAACATAAATTACGTTCAATCCGCAATTTTTTATGATACGGTTCAAATGTGCATAAATGAAGTTGAGCCCGGGTGTAGTCCCCCAGTGGCCGAGGAGACGGGGCTTTATATGCTCAAGCCTGAGAGGCTCCTTGAGAAGCGGGTTATCCAACAGATAGATCTGACCTACTGAAAGATAGTTCGCCGCACGCCAGTAGGCGTTGATACGGCGTAATTCCTCAGGACTAAGGGGACCGGACATCATCTCAGCATTAGCCTCATGTTTCTGAGTCTGTCTCCTGACCTGATTCTTTGTAGCATTCATTTTATATCCTCCTGTATTAATTTAATTGCCTCGCGAGCAAGCACTCCGGCCTCATCAACAGGAACAACCCGTACGTCTGCCTTACTCGTCGCATCGCTTATCCGCCCCTCGCATCCGATCGTGTTCGTATTCGAAGTATCATTAAGCGAGATACCGCACCACTCCATTCCTTCAAGGATACCCTTCCGAACCTGTGGTACATTCTCGCCGACACCACCGCCAAAGATAATGCCGTCCACGCCACCAAGAACAGCCATGTATGCTCCAATATACTTTCGCGCACGGTAACAGAAGAGATCCACTGCGAGATGTGCATCCGGGCTTTCTGAATCAATTAATTGCCGGATGTCATTGCTGATACCTGAGACACCCAGCAGTCCGGACCCTTTTTCCAAAAGATTATCTGTTGCATCAGGTGTCAATCCTTCCATCCGCTGCAGAAATGTCACAAGGCCCGGGTCAATATCACCGCAGCGCGTAGCCATCATAAGCCCTTCTGATGGCGTAAACCCCATGGAAGTATCCCTTGCCACCCCTCTGTCTGTTGCTGTCACAGAGCAACCGGCGCCAAGCTGGAGTGAGATTAGGCGGCCGCCGTCAGCAATGTCAGGACGGAGTTGACGCCACCTCTGCCACATCGCCTGATGGGCAAGGCCATGAAAACCATAACGCCGGATATGATACCGCCTGCCAAGTTCACAGGGAATGGCATAAGAAGAGGCAACTGCCGGCAGGTCTTCGTAAAATGCGGTATCAAACACACCAACCTGAGGCACTTCTGATCCAACGACATCCATTGATGCATGAATCCAGACCACTGCATGCCTGTTGTGGAGCGGAGCCAATGTCTCCAGACGCTTTATCTCAGCCACAGATTTGTCATCAAGAATCCGGCTGCCGACAAGTGTTGAGCCTCCATGCACAACGCGGTGAGACACAATATCAACTTTATTGATATCATGAGCATGAAGAAAATCCTTCAAAAGCACCTTAGGGTCCCCATCGCTATGGTTGTGTCGCACAGACCCAATAGCTTTACAGGGATCAAGACCAAAACATTGTTTAAGTGAAAGGCGCACAGAAGAACTGCCTGTATTGACTGTCAGTACAATCATAAGGACTCCATGAGGTAATTTCGTCCAGGATGAAATTTAATTCAAAGATGGGCTTATACCAGGATTATACCTTATCGAAATATGATATTAAAGCCTTGAGCCCTCACCAGGCCAGATACCCGAGATGCTCCAGCAATATTTTTGTGCCTATGGCTGCGAGGATGACCCCGCCGGCTATCTCTATCTTCTTCTCAAAGAGATGACCGAACCTGCCGCCAATGACAACCCCTATGCAGGATAGGATAAATGTCACAAGACCAATAACGATAACAGGGGTAACAATGGAGATATTAAGAAAGGCAAAACCAAGGCCGACGGCAAGGGCATCAATGCTTGTTGCAATTGAGAGAATAAAGAGGAGATATATGCTCAAGACCTCTGTCTCCCTTTCCGCATCCTCTATCTTACCTGCCTCATAGATCATCTTGACACCTATTGCACAGAGAAGCACAAACGCAATCCAGTGATCAATGCCTGCTATCAAATCCCTGAGGCCAAGTCCGGTAAACCATCCAATCACCGGCATAAAAGCCTGAAATGCGCCGAAGAAGAGTGCAATCGTAAAAGTCCTCCTCACATGGAGCGTTTTCATCGCAATCCCGTTTGCAATGGATACGGCAAAGGCATCCATTGCAAGGCCAAGAGCAATAAACAGTATAGTCAGGAAACTCATGTAATTTTATAAATTATACTAAATGGGCCAATTGTCAAATCTCTCTTTACAATTTTATCCCAAATGTATATATTCTGCCTCATGGTACATATACTTATTGATGGATACAACCTCATGGCCAAGATGGATGGGTTGACAGGTAACTTTGAGGTCAGGAGAGAGAGTTTTCTCAGTACACTGAGCCAATACAGGACGCAGAAATTTCATGAGGTCATAGTTGTATTTGATGGCGAGAAGGGGGGATGGGCTGAGGAAAGTCATGAGAGGACGATGGGTATAATCATCATTTATTCGAGGCTTGGGGAAAAGGCTGATGACGTTATTAAAAGGATGGTAAAGGAAGATGACCTGAATTATACAGTCATAACCTCTGACAAAGAGATAGCATCTTTCTCTGAAACGCACGGGCATACGGCCATACCCTCAGAGGATTTTATACCAAAGCTGCGAGGCAGAGGCAGTGCGTCTCCAGGGGAATGGAAGGATGAGGATAATGAAGATTACCGCCCTGTTACAGTAAAGAAAAAGGGCAACCCCCGAAAGCTTTCAAAGACTGCAAGAAGGCGCAAACAGAAGCTGGACAGATTATAGAAAGGAGCTAAGATATGAAGTCATATTTCATCTTAATATTAATGCTGATCGCTTTCACCGCGGGATGTGCAAGCACCACAGTAGAGAGGGTCAAACCAGAGGAGGCTATTGATTTGAGCGGCAGGTGGAATGACACAGATTCCCGCCTGGTTGCAGAGGCGATGATGAAAGATTTACTGTCAAGACCCTGGCTTGATATCTATGTCGAAAAGAATAAGAGACAACCTGCTGTCATCGTTGGCACAGTAGTCAACAGGAGCCATGAACATATAAATGTTCAGACATTTACAAAGGACATTGAAAAAGAACTGACGAACTCCGGCCTGGTGCAGTTTGTAGCCTCCAGTGGTGAAAGAGAGGAGATCAGGGAGGAGCGGGCCGAACAGATGATACACGCTACGGAAGAAACTGCCAAAGGGGTCGGCAAAGAGACAGGGGCTGATTATATGCTGAAGGGGGTCTTAAATACCATTCAGGATGAAGAAAAAGGTACAAGGGTCATTTATTATCAGATTAACCTTGAGATGATAGATATTGAGAGCAATGTTAAGGTTTGGCTGGGAGACAAGAAGATAAAAAAGGTTGTTGAGAAACGGCGCTTCGGTTTCTAACCTGAATACGGCGGGGATCTGAATGAAGAGAGGTTTTTTACTATTGTTGCTGCTCCTTTCTTCCTGCGCCCCTGCTATTCATCATTATACCCTTATAAACAACTATCTCTATCAGGGCCAGTATACAGAGGCAGACCGTATCCTTGAAAAATCAAAGGACGATTATGGCATCAGAAATAGGGTGCTCTACTACCTCGACCGCTCGATGATCTTACACCTTGCAGGCAGATTCGCTGAGAGCAATGCCTATCTGGACAGGGCAGAGTCACGGATTGAAGAGTTATACACCAGGAGTGTGACTGCTGAGGCCGGCGCTATGCTTACCAATGACAATATACTCCCTTATGAGGGGGAGGACTTTGAAAAAGTGATGGTCAATGTTATTGGGGCGCTTAACTATGTTTACCTGAATCAATGGGATGATGCCCTTGTAGAGGCGCGGAAGATTGATCACAAACTTAATACCTTCAGCGATAAATATGAAAAGAAGAATGTATACAAGGAGGACGCCTTCGCCCGTTATCTTACAGGCCTGCTATACGAGGTGAAGGGTGATTACAATGATGCCTTTATTGCCTACAGAAAGGCATTTGAAACATATAAGGTTTACGAACAGGACTATGGGACACAGGTCCCGCCCGTGTTACCAGCAGACCTCCTGCGTTTGAGCGGATTATTAAATCTTGAAGAAGAACACGGCTTTTATCAGGATATGTTTTCTGATGCCTCCTGGGTTGCTCAGGATCAGAGGACGTGGGAAGGTGAGATAATATTTTTCAGCCTCGATGGATATGCACCGGTTAAAACGGATTACTTTATAGACGCGCCAGTCCCTGACAGTAAGGGAGGAATTTACCAACTGCGCATTGCCCTGCCAAAGTTTGTGATACAGCCGGATGATATTGAACATGCAGGGATAACTTTGTTTGATTCCGGCGGGATGGCAGCCTCACAGGAGATGTTCCTTGCAGAGGACATTGCAGCAATTGCCGTTAAAGACCTTGATGACAGGATAGGCCGTATTACTGCAAAGGCTGTTTCGAGGGCTGCAGCAAAGTACATCGCATCGCTTGAAATCAGTAAGGCGGTTAAACAGGACACGGTTGCAGACGTTCTCATAAAATTAGGGACGAATATTTATGCGATTGCCAGTGAACAGGCAGACAAGCGCAGCTGGCAGACCCTGCCGGCTCAGATAAGGATGGCCAGACTTGCTGTACCGCCAGGTACATATACGCTTTTGGCAGAGTACTACGGTGCTGATAACAGGTTATTGATGAGAAAGTCATATCAGGTCATTGTAAAGTCCGGTGAGAAGGTTTTTTTAAGAAACCGGTACATTAGCAGACCCAATTAATAAGTGCCTGTATCTCTTTACAAAACCGGCAAATTGGTTTAACATAAAAACGTACCTGATTTTATTGAGGCGCATAATTGTCTATACTTCTGATCCTTCTTGTCCTTCCGCTGTTTCTCCTTTGGCCGGATGATGCATTTGCATGGGGACCGGCCACACATCTCCAGCTTGGCTGGCAGATAATAAATAATCCTGCCATGCTTGCTGCCCCGGTAAAACCACTCCTTGAGGCATTCCCATATGACTATCTTTATGGTTGTATCAGCGCTGACATTGTGGTGGGTAAGAGATTTACCAGAGAATTAAAACACTGCCACAACTGGCACGTGGGGTTCAATGTCCTGAGCATGGCAGAAAGCCACTCACAAAGGGCATTTGCATACGGATATCTCAGTCATCTCGCTGCAGATACCATAGCCCACAACTATTATGTCCCTGAAAAGATGGTATCTGCCTACTCTACGAGATTCCTGCGGCATATCTACTGGGAAATGCGTTTTGACGCCTTATCGGACAAGATAGTCTGGGACCTGCCCCAGAAGATCATGAAAGATGTACATGCTGACAATGACCCTCTGCTGGATAGCGTCCTTGAGAATACCCTGCTTTCATTCAGCACGAACAAGACCATTTTTAACAATGTTATGATGATACACAGGATAGAACAGTGGCATAAAATGATTGGCAGGCTTTCATCATACTCCAGATGGGTATTACATAAAGAAGATGCAGAAATATATTATCAGAAGTCGTTGAACGCCATCCTGGACATGCTGCAGAGAGAAGAGTCGGCGGCGTGTATCAAAGAAGACCCTACCGGCAGGAAGAATCTTGCCCTGGCCAAGCACCTGCGAAAGAACTTAAAATTCATGAAAAGAAACGGTATGGGTTCCACCATTGTAACACCGGTATTTCCCTTCATGGAGGTTACAGATCTATCAACGGAGATTCGGAAAAACAGGTCTTAGCATTTCACTCCTGACCTTCGGGGCAATGCAATTGCCTGATGTTCCGGAGGAGCAGGCGGTCGCTACAGTCCACCGGGCAAATGAACTCGGTATTAATCACTTTGAGACTGCACGGGGTTATGCCAACAGTGAAGAGATACTCGGGAGGGCGCTTAAGGGCTTTGACAGGTCTCAATATTTCCTCACAACCAAGATTACGCCAAAACACTACCAGAACTACAGGGCATATATAGAAGAATCATTGATGCGACTGCAGGTGGACTATCTCGACAACTTCGACATTCACGGCATAAATAATGACGAGCAGATTAACCTTACGCTTATGAAGGGAGGTGTGCTTGAAACCGTGAGAAAGGCTATGTCAGAAGGCCTGATAAGGCATATTGGATTTTCATCGCATGGGCCTGTCGAAGTGATACTGAAAACAATGGGAACTGGTGAGTTCGAATCAGTAAACCTGCACTACTACTACTTCAATCAGAGGAATCTTGCTGCAATTAAACTCGCTTGCGAGATGGACATGGGTGTGCTTATTATTTCACCTACGGACAAGGGGGGACAACTTCATAAGGCCCCCGAACTATTAAAGAGACTTTCCACCCCCTATCATCCGATAACCATTAATGACCGTTTTTGTCTATCACATCCTGAAGTAACGACAGTTACTGTCGGCGCAGCGCATCCTGATGAATTTAACCCCCACTTAAAGGCAGTGGAAATTGAAGGTGTGTTAAGACCAGAGGAACAGGAGATTATTAAACGACTCGATGCACAGTACGACAAACTTGGAAGCACATTATGCACCTTTTGTCATAAATGCCTCCCCTGCCCCGAACAGATCAACATTCCTGAGGTGTTAAGACTCAGGAACATTGCAATTGCCTTTGATATGACAGAGTTCGGCAAATACCGCTACAGGATGTTCGAAAATGCAGACCACTGGTTCTGGGGGAAAAAGGCAACTTGTTGCACGAGGTGCAACGACTGCCTTCCGCGATGCCCTGAAAGACTCAACATACCGGATTTACTAATAGAAGCCCACAAAATATTTTCATCCGGTGAAGGAAAAAGGAAGTGGAAAGACTAATTGTTTCCAGCGGTTATAACGCTATATTTTAAATCCTGTCAGGCAGCCCTTCTGCGGCCAGGGACGATATTGTAAATTCCCAGCTTCGTCATCTTGTATTTAAGAGTACTTAGAGGTATACCCAACTCATTAGCCGTTTTCTTACGGCTCCAGTTCAGGGACTGCATCGTATTAATAATGAAATCCCTTTCAAACGCCTCCAGTGCTTCTGCCAGCTTGCTTTTTTCCGTTAACATCATGAACCACCTTCTTTCTGAATGTAACCTCGGGCATCCGAGGGGTTGTGCTAACCATTATCGGAACCCAAGGTTCAGGAATTAAGCCTCATTTTCATCATACCACACATAAATTGTGAGGACAAATTTATTTGAATTCTGTACCGTACCTTGATTTTTACCTGTTAAATTTCAGTTTAAGATACTCTCCGACAAGGATTGCTGCAGGGTAGAGTATCTCCTCTTCAGTCTTTATATGTGCTATGAGTTTCTTAGCTATAAAGGCTACTTCCATCTTATTTTCCTTAATGGATATATTAGCCAGTTTTATGAGTGCATCTACTATGGCCTGATGTTCGGCAAGCATCTGGGGCAGCATTGCCTTCAGCTTATCAGTAATACGGAGCATGTCTGTCATCTCCGGGTTTATCTCTCCACGAGCAAGTGGCTCGAGCAAACCAAGCGGAGGCATAGCGTACTCCTCTTCCCTTACAAAATGGGGATGGATAATCATGGCTACCTTCTTCGCAGCCTCTCCGGTTGCGCCGCCAGTCTCAGTAACGCTCCCAAGTTCCCTGTGAAGCTCGTCATGCTCTTCATTAAGTGATGCTGGAATTGTAAAAGCCATATATTCACCTCCGGCAATTTAGTATTATACCACGCGAGCCTGTTGATGCAAATTTTTGTGTATGATATAGTAGCGATAAATAGGGACAGCGACTATTTATCTATTATCGCAGGAGGGAATATACTTAATCCTGTTTACAGTTTCAGTATAAGCAAGAATGAAGAGGTGGCTGCCAGTATTTCTGAAGGGAAAGATCTTCAGGTATTTGATATCCGTGTACATTTAAAGACAAAGTCGGGTGATTTGACACCAACAAAGAGGGGAGTCGAGATTCCGGTCTCCATGCTCCCTGAGATTCGCAGAATGGTCAATCTCCTTGAGGAGGCATGTGCTGTAAGGGGGCTTTCAGATGAATTTGAAAACCTCGAGGATCTGAAAGGCGAAAGGGAGGTGACGTTTGCCCATCCAAGCGAAGAAGAGTTGGCAAAACTACTGAAGTTCTATCACATACGATGGGATTATGAACCAAAAACCTTTCCTATAAAGTGGGATGAATCTGGAAATGTTGTTGAAAGTTTCACCCCTGACTTTTATCTGCCTGACCTCAATTTATATATCGAATTGACCACAATGAAACAGGGTCTCGTAACAAAAAAGAACAAAAAGGTTAAGTTGTTAAGGACATTATATCCGGAGATAAATATTAAATTATTTTATGGAAAAGATTATAAAAGACTGCTAAGGAAATACGAGCATGAAGACAAAAAAATACCCTGAGTACCAGGAGCTTCATGTCCAAGAGGGTCTGTTCCGGAAGCCAACTTCTGACTTTCGTCAGCCTGCTAACTTTGCAGAACCTTTACCCGTCTTTGGGTCCCTTTGATCACCTCCGGGGGACATCCAGAGGGACAATTGAAGTATCCATGTGTCTCAGGGTACTCTTATCATACCACTCTGAAGGGGGGGTGTCAAGAAATGAAAGAACTGGAAACCAGTGAGATAATTATAACGCAGGATGACTTGCAGAAGAGGATTTCAGAGCTTGGCAAATCCATTGCTGAGGACTACAGAGACAAGAATCCAGTGCTGATTTGTGTGCTCAAAGGGGCAGTTGTTTTTATGGCAGATCTTATCAGGGAGATTCCCATACCTATTGCCATTGACTTCCTTTCTATCTCTTCTTATGATGCCGGAAGAGGCGAGGCAGGGGCAGTAAGGATCATTAAAGACCTCGATATCAATATTGCAAACAGGGATGTCGTAGTTATTGAAGATATCATAGATACAGGATTCACTCTTGGCTACCTCCTGAGGATCCTGAAGGCAAGAAACCCGGCTTCCCTGAAGGTTGCCGTGCTCCTCGACAGACCTGCACTAAGGATAGTAGACCTGCCTGTAGCATACAAAGGATTTGAAATACCTGATGAGTTTGTAGTAGGCTACGGGTTGGATTATAAGGAAAGCTTCAGGCACCTGCCGTATATTTGCAAGCTTAAGACAGCCTGATTATCCTATCTTAAAAAATACGTCATTTACGATCTGCCTGCCAAAATGGTCATTCACCCTTGCTACAAGGTCTTTCTTGTAAAAACTAAGCTCCTGAATCCAGGCATTACTATCAACGTTAACATACAACTTCTTGAAGCGAATGCTGTCTGGCCTGGTGTGGGCTGCTATTATGCTGCCTGCAATCTGCTCCCATTTCTCAGCAATAGTATACTCCTGCATCTTGCCTTCGAGACCGTACTGCTTTATCAGCTTCATCAGGATGCCTGAAACCTTTTGCATCTGCTTTTCTACCTCCTGCTTGCACTTATCATTATTTTCCTGTAATATGCCGGATACATGGCCGTCTTTAAAAAGAATATATGGATTCTTCTCATCCTCATTCTTCTTGGTGCACTCCTCGGCAATGTACTTGGAGAAATACTGCGAGCTATCTCTCCGGAAGGACCTGTCAGAAATATCTTTACCGAAGGATTTTATATCGGCATCACCCCTCCTGTTACGCTCGACATCAGGATACTGACTTTTACAATAGGTTTTAGCCTGCGGGCAAATCTATTGACCCTTCTCGGATCGATCCTCGGCATATATATCTACAAATACGTTTAGAGAATTATACACCCAAACACTACCTGATACCCACACATTTTTCTTTGAGTGACCTTATCTTGTCCCGAAGCTCTGCCGCCCTTTCAAACTCGAGCTTTCTGGCCGCCTCCTTCATCTCTTTTTCCAGGGATTTCAATACAGCCGCCAGTTTATCCTCCTGAACATATTCCTCTGCAGTCTCTTTTACCGCAGGAATTGTAACATAGTCTGACTCGGATATTTCGTACAGTGTCTCCTGAATCCCCTTTATTACGCTGACAGGCGTTATATTATGCTGTCTGTTATACTCCTCCTGTATGAACCGCCTGCGGGTTGTCTCATCAATAGCCTTTCTCATTGAACCGGTGATTGTATCAGCATACATAATTACCGTACCGGCCACATTTCTGGCCGCCCTGCCTGCCGTCTGTATAAGAGAGGTGTGGGACCTCAGGTAGCCTTCCTTGTCAGCATCCAGAATAGCAACAAGAGAGACCTCAGGTATATCAAGCCCCTCCCGCAGCAGGTTAATGCCAATCAGGACATCAAACTTCCCCATCCTCAAGTCCCGTATTATCTCAACCCGTTCCATGGTCTCTATGTCAGCATGGAGATACTGCACTTTAATCCCGAGTTCGAGATAATATTCTGTCAGGTCTTCTGCCATCCTTTTGGTCAATGTCGTGACAAGCACCCTCTCTCCGCGGACTGACCTTGTCCTTATCTCAGCGAGGAGATCATCTACCTGCCCCTTTGCCGGCCTGACTGTGATGACCGGGTCTGTAAGACCTGTTGGGCGTATAATCTGTTCGACCACCGCACCACCTGCCTTTTCGAGCTCATACGGCCCTGGGGTTGCAGAGACATATATAGCCTGATTCAGACACTTCTCAAACTCCGCGAATTTGAGCGGCCTGTTATCAAATGCCGACGGGAGCCTGAAACCATACTCCACAAGGCTCTTCTTTCTTGAATGATCCCCTTCATACATTCCTCTGACCTGCGGAACAGTCACATGACTTTCATCAATAACGAGCAGAAAACCCTGGGGGAAATAATCCAGCAGCGTAGGCGGAGGCTCTCCTTCACTTCGCCCGCTGAGGTATCTCGAGTAGTTCTCAATACCATGACAGTAGCCTATCTCTTTTATCATCTCAAGATCGAAGTTGGTCCTCTGCTCGATTCGCTGGGCCTCAATGAGGCTGTTTGCGGCTTCAAAAAATCGTATTCGTTCCGCAAGCTCCATCTTTATTGATTCAAGCGACCGCTTCAGCCTGTTGGGGGGTATCACATAATGGGTGCCTGGGTATATAGCCGTCTTGACAAGACGCTTTTTAACAACTCCTCTCAGTGGATCAATCTCTGAGATTGAGTCAACATATTCACCGAACAACTCAATCCTGATGCAGTACTCCTCTGAAGATGACGGGTAGATCTCTATAACATCGCCCCTTACCCTGAAGGCGCCGCGGTGCAGATCATAGTCATTTCTTTCATACTGTATCTCTACCAGTTTTCTGAGTATATCCTCCCTGTCAACCTTCATACCTTCTTCAAGATAGAGGAGCATACCCTGGTATGCCTCAGGCGAGCCAAGTCCATATATGCATGAAACAGAAGCAACGATAATCACATCATTTCTCTGGAGAAGGGAAGTGGTTGCAGAATGCCTCATGCGGTCTATGGCATCGTTTATTGAAGAGTCTTTTTCTATATATGTGTCTGTCTGCGGTATGTATGCCTCGGGCTGATAGTAGTCGTAATAGCTGACAAAGTATTCAACGGCATTTTCAGGAAAGAAGTATTTAAACTCGTGGTAGAGCTGAGCAGCCAGTGTCTTGTTTGGCGCAATGACAAGGGTTGGCTTCTGTACCTGTTCTATAACATTTGCAAGGGTAAAGGTCTTGCCGCTGCCGGTTACGCCGAGCAGGACCTGATGTTTTAAGCCCTGTTTGATTCCATCGCTCAGGGCACTGATTGCCCCTGGCTGATCTCCCTGCGGTCTTAAGGGTGACTTGAGACAAAATTGCATAATCTACATTCTAAACCTTTGCCTCTCTCAAAAATTTTGCGGCCTCTTCAGGTGAGGTTGGATTTATGTAAAATCCTGAACCTGACTCAAATCCTGCTATCCTGACCAGTTTAGGCATTATCTCGAGATGCCAGTGATAGTACTCTTTCATCTGGCTGCGTAATGGACATGTATGGATAATAAAGTTATAGGGGGGTACATTTAATACCTTGTCAAGCCTCTGGAGTACATTCTTCATAATCCTTGCAAAACTGCTGTATTCCCACGGCTGGGCCTCATCAAAGCATGAGTTGTGATTCTTGGGTATAATCCACGTCTCAAATGGAAATCTGGCTGCAAACGGTGTAAGTGCAAGAAAGTGTTCATTCTCTGTAATTGTCCTGTCTTCAGAGAAAGACTCCTGACGCACAATATCACAATAGATACACCTCTCCTTGTAATTATAGTAAAGCCTTGCCCCTTCAATCTCTTCAAAGACGTGTCTGGGGATAACCGGCAGTGCGATAAGCTGGGAGTGTGAATGTTCAAGAGATGCACCTGCAGCCTCCCCTTCATTCTTAAATATCAGGATATATTGAAACCTGCTGTCTTTTTTCAGATCAACCACCCTGTCCCTGTATGCCCAGATAATATCCTCTATCTTTCTCTCAGGAAGGGTTGACATAGTAGTATCGTGGAGAGGGGTCTCTATGATCACCTCATGCGCCCCTATCCCATTCATTTTATCGTAAAGACCTATGCCTGTTTTATCAAGATTCCCTTCAATCTTAAGGGCAGGAAATTTATTTGCCACAACGCGCAGGCTCCATCCGGCGCTATTGGAGGCTGTACCAGGCTCACGGTAAGCCAGAATCTCCGGCGGGGTAACCTTTTCATTGCCTGCGCAAAAGGGACAGAATCCCCCCTTTCTCTTTGGGTGGGCCTCCTGAAAATCTGACGGCCTCCTTCCTCTTTCTGAGGATATTATTACCCATCTTCCGGTTATAGGGTCTTTTCGTAATTCAGACAATGTAAACCTCCTTATTAATTATTCGATGCCTCACTTATTCCGAGCATCTTCATCTTTCTGTGCAGGTTACTGCGCTCAATCTTTAAATCTTCAGCTGTCTTTGTTATGTTCCAGTTATTTTCCTTTAACTTTTCCAGTATGAAATACCTCTCAAAACCCGTACGTGCATCTCTGAGCGATCCGGAACTGACGTTGATAAAAGGAGTTGCATTTTGCTGCTGGTCCCCTGCGATGATTGACAAGTCACCCGGGTTGATCCGGTCTCCGGATGCCATGATTGCCATCCTCTCCATCAGGTTTCTCAGTTCCCTGACATTACCAGGCCAGTCATACCTCTTCATCAATTCTATAGACTGCTCAGTAAGCATTTTCTCCTTTAGCCCCTGCTCCCTTGTCACCTCTTTCAGAAAATGCCTGGCAAGAAGAGGGATGTCTTCTTTCCGCTCCCGTAAGGGTGGCGCATGGAGAATAATAACATTTATTCTGTAAAAAAGGTCTTCCCTGAAGGCGCCTTTTTTTATCTCGTCTGTGAGACTCTTATTCGATGCTGTAATAAGCCTCACATCCACCCTGATGTTTCTCGACCCTCCGACGCGTTGAAATTCCTGCTCCTGAAGGACACGAAGGACCTTCGCCTGTGTATTTAAACTCATATCACCTATCTCATCCAGAAACAGGGTGCCGCCGTCAGCTATCTCGAACTTTCCTTTCTGAACTGAAACTGCGCCGGTAAACGCCCCTTTTTCATGTCCGAATAATTCACTCTCAATAAGGGATTCAGGTATTGCTGCACAATTCACTGCAATGAACGGCTTGTCCGCACGCTGACTTGCACGGTGTATTGACCTGGCTATCAGTTCCTTGCCCGTGCCATTTTCACCTGTTACAAGCACCCGGCTGTTTGATCTCCCCACAACTTTTATCTGTTCCTTCAAAGAGCGCATTGAAGGGCTCTCACCTATGATCTCATACCACTTCTCAATCCTTCCCTTGAGTTGAACATTTTCCAGCTCAAGGCGCTGCTGGTTTATAGCGTGTTTTATAATTAAGTGTACCCGCTCCATCGAAAGGGGCTTTTCAATATAGTCATACGCCCCCAATTTGGTGGCCCGGACCGCTGTTTCTATGGTGCCATGTCCTGACATAACTATAACTGCAACCCCCGGATAAGTATCTCTAATCTCCTTCAGCACTTCAAGCCCGTCAATATCAGGCAGCCAGACATCAAGAAGCACTACAGACGGCGTATTATCTTTTATCTTCTTAAGCGCCGCACTCCCGTTTTCCGCAGTAGTGATGGCATAACCCTCATCATCAAGTACGGCAGAGAGGACATCCAGTATGCCTTTTTCATCATCTACTATTAGGATATGGTCGGACATGCTCTACACCGGTAATTCAATAACAAACCTTGTGCCCCTCGGTACATTATCACTTACCAAAATTCGTCCGTTATGGTCAGAAACTATTCGGTTGACTATAGCCAATCCTAAACCGGTCCCGCTCTTCTTCCTTGAGAAATAAGGGATAAAAATCCTCTCCCTGTCCTCAGGGGGGACCCCTGCGCCGTCGTCGGCTATTTCAACCCGCACATTGCTGTTCCTGCTGTCATACTCTGTCTTTATGAACACCCTGCCAGTACCGTTAATAGCCTCAACAGCGTTCTTGAACAGGTTTACAAATACCCTTTTAAACTGCTCCCTGTCAATATTTATCCCAGGCATTGACTCAGAAAGATCTTCTGTAAAAGTAATTTCCCTGTGTGCCTCCCGATATAATGACAGAACCTCCTTTATGACAGAATTCAGATCATTGATCGTTGGCTTTGCCACAGGCATCCTCGCAAAACCCGAGAATTCGTCCAGCATCATCTTGAGGGCATTAACCTCATTTATTATTGTGCCTGTGCAATCGTCGAAAATTTTATCATAGTTCTCCGCCCTTTCATAATGTTTTTTCCTGAGCCGCTCAGTGCAAAGCTGGATGGGGGTAAGCGGATTTTTTATTTCGTGGGCCAGACGCTTTGCAACTTCCTGCCATGCAGCTATCCTCTGCGCCTTAATAAGCTCCGACAGGTCGTCAAAGACTATGACATTACCCGAAAAATTTCCATCGGCATCATATAAAGCAGTCATCTTGAGCCGAAGAGTTATGCTCCTGTTGTTTATATTGAACTGGATCTCTTCATCCTTCAGTGTTCCCCCTCCCCCTCTTATTCTCCGTATAATGTCGCGCGCTGCATCAGCAGGTATACGGCTTAGAATTTCCTGAAAATTCTTCCCTTTTATTGCTTCCTTAGGCATATCAAGTACCGTCTCTGCCGCACGGTTAAAGGTGGTTATATACCCATTTTTATCAACAGATATAACCCCTGTAGCAATATTCTCAAGGACAGTCTCCATATATGCCCTTCTCTGCTCTATCTCTATATTCGAATCCCTAAGAGAGCTGTAAGCCTCCTCCAGTTCAGACTTGCCCTGTTTCAGATCCCACGTCATTTTGTTGAATGAATTGATTAGCACGCCGATCTCATCCCTTGATGACGCATCAACCTTCACATCAAGATTCCCTTCAGCAACAGCCTGCGTAGCCTCCGCAAGACTCTGGATAGGCGTGGTAATATTCTTAGCCAGGTAGTAGCCAAACCATGTCGCAGAAAACATGATCAAAAGGGTTATTGTGAGGAATGATAATATGTAGCTGCTCTTGATCGGTTTCTTGAGCAGGGCCATTTGATTGTATTCTTCATAAAGTCTTGTGATCTCCACCATCTTTTCCACGAGACCTTTTCTGATATGGGAGACTACTGCGACAGCGCCGATTAAGCCCTCCCCTTCAGGCAGACCTGAATAAACAGGTGAAACAGCTATAACAGCATCTCCTGATTCAAGTGTCTTCACAACAACTGATTTCTCACCCCTCAGACCCTTCTTCACAAACTCTGCTGATGCCCCTGAATATCCCCGCTTGACAAGGAACTTGTCAATAGAGCGGCCGAGCAGTTTCCCGTTTTTATCAAAGAGCTCTATACCGGACATCTTGTAATCTGCCTTCTCATCTTCAATTATTTTTATCAGACTGGCCTTCTGATTGCTCTTATATGATATTTCTTCAGACACCCTCTTCGCTATAACCTCTGCTGAATGCATGGTTTTATCTTTTTCCTTTTCATAATAGCTCTGTGCCACATCGAATGAGTTTTTCAGTGATTTTTCGACCTGTATGTTGAACCAGTTATTTATACTGTTTGTAATAAGACCACTTGCAACAATAAAAAGCAGGATTGATGGAATAAGTGAGAAACCGACAAATGACGCTATCAACTTGGTCCTGAACTTATTTCCGAGTATTGTCTGCTGCCTGTCGAAGATATATTTGACAACATTCCTGGAAAGGAGCAAAAGCAGGACCACCATCAGAATTATGTTTACGTTGAAAAGCGTAAGTATGAGGATATTATTGTGAAGGAGTGATGTCCCGCTCTTTGAAAGGACAACTTCAGCAACTGTCAGCGCTATGCTTATCGCAAGAAATATTGATATGATGATTACAGGTTTCTTCATTTCAGGTCTCTTGCCATAAAGACAACCGAATCATACCAGTCTGTACTGAACCGTGAATACGGGACAAAGAAAAAGAGGTACCGCAGAAGGAAGGGGAGTTTCCCTGCCTTCATTTCCGCCTTTATACTCACATAGTATTGTGCCCTGTTACTGAGAGCATTTAATGGTGTAAGGCCTATTCTCTCCAACTGCGACAAATCTGCAACCATATTATCGTATGAATCATAGATCTGCTCCGACGTTGATCCGGCAGTTGTCCTGGTAACAAGGAACTGTTTCTTGAGGATATCATACTTAATCAAATATCTTACTGTGCCCGATACCTTCTCTTCATCGAGCCAGTTCGGCATCACCCTTTTAATTACCATGTAATAAAAAAACTCTTTACTCACACCATTGATAATCTCCGTCTTAATCTCAGGGGTAAAGCCTCCCATGAGCCTTGCAGAGACTAACAGCTCATTATTTCCTTTTGTAATCAGGATATCAGAAATACCGTCTGAAGCCGTCAGCCCTGCAGACGTCCAGAGCAACATGCAGGTTGCCAGTATGGCAATCGCCCTGAAAATCATTATTGCTTAACAGTTTCCTTCCTGTTAATAAAAAATGACAGTATGTCGATCGGTAAAGGGAATATTATGGTGGAGTTTTTCTCCGTTGCAATCTCCGTAAGTGTCTGAAGATATCTGAGCTGCAGTGTCGTCGGGTTTGCGCTCATAATGCCTGCAGCGTCCGAAAGTTTCTGTGATGCCTGGAACTCGCCGTCTGCATGGATGACCTTCGCGCGCCTCTCCCTTTCCGCCTCGGCCTGCTTGGCCATCGCGCGCTGCATCTCCTGAGGAAGGTCAACGTTCTTTATTTCGACATTGGACACCTTTACTCCCCAAGGCTCAGTATGACGATCGAGTATGCGCTGGAGGTCCTGATTCAATTTATCTCTTGCGGACAGCAGTTCATCAAGTTCCGCCTGTCCAAGGACACTCCTCAGTGTAGTCTGTGAAAGCTGAGATGTCGCATAAAAATAATCCTCGACCTCAATAATAGCCTTTTGTGCATCAATCACCCGGAAATAGACAACAGCGCTGACTTTCACAGAGACATTGTCTTTTGTAATTATATCCTGCGTAGGAACATCCAGTACCAGCGTCCTTAGACTTACCTTGACCATCTTTTGAATTCCTGGAATGAGGACGATCAGACCCGGTCCCTTTACCCGCCAGAAGCGGCCGAGCATAAATATAACACCCCGCTCATATTCCTTGAGTATCTTGATGGCGCTATACAAAAACATTACTGCTATTATTATGATTATAAGAGGACTTAAAAAAAGCTCCATATTACACCACCTTTCTTTAATCTTTCATCCGAAGATGCAGTTTCAAATCCCCCCTCCCCCCCCTTTAGTAAAGGGGGGGAGTATATATCACCCTTTCAAAAAGGGGGACTAAGGGGGATTTTCATTGTCATGTCACATTACACCTTCTTTACAACAACGGTCATGCGTTCAGTACCAATAACCCTTATCTTCTCTCCCTTACTAATCTGCTCATCACTCCTTGCATCCCATATCTCGCCATGAACGTATACCTTCCCCTCCGTGGCAATATCAGAAGCCGCCTCGCCTATCTCACCAATAAGGCCATCACTGCCGCTCAGCGGCTGCCGTCTGTGCACCTTTACCGCAAGCCCGATAGCGACAGCAAAAAACAGGGCGGTCATCAATGCTGCAGGAAGTATTATCAGCCATGAAATCCTGAAAAATGGCGCATCTACCTTCATCAGCATGATCGAACCAAGCACCATAGATATTACACCTGCTACAGAGAGTAGTCCATAGCTCACGATTTTTATCTCTGCTATAAAGAGGATAATGCCAAGTATTATAAGAAGTAAGCCGGCATAATTTACAGGAAGCGTCTGAAAGGCATAAAATGCCAGTATCAGGCATATGGCGCCTACAACACCAGGGAAGATGGCGCCTGGACTGGCAAGCTCAAAGAACAGGCCATATATACCGAGGATCATCAGGACATAGGCAATATTGGGATCGCTGAGGGCATTCAATATCCGCAATCTCATACCCATAGGGAACTCCTCAACAACTACTCCCGCAGTGTCAATCCTGACCTTTCCTGCGTTAGTAGTCACCTCACGGCCGTCAATCTTTTTTATTAACTCGTCCCTGTTCTCAGCAATAAAGTCTATTACCTTGAGATCGAGCGCCTCTTTTTCAGTTATGGATACGCTCTTCCTTACGGCGTTTTCAGCCCACTCTATATTCCTGCCCCGTTTCCCTGCAATAGATTTGATATAAGCAGCAGCATCATTTTCGACCTTCTCTTTCATAGTATCATCCATCTGTCCGCCACCGACTGCAACAGGATGGGCGGCGCCGATATTCGTCCCGGGTGCCATTGCTGCCACATGGGCAGAGAGGGTGATAAATACACCTGCAGAGGCGGCCCTGGCTCCGGCAGGAGATACATATACGATTACAGGGACATTAGAACTCCCTATCTCTTTAACAATATCCCTCATCGAGGTATCAAGCCCGCCCGGCGTATCAAGTTCGATTAATACGGCAGTAACATCCTTTTTATTGGCATCATTTATTACCTCGACAATATACTCTCCTGCAACAGGATTAATTACACCGTCGTATTTGGCAACGTATATACGTTTCTGGGCTGAAGGCGCAAGGCTATAGACACCCAACAAGAATATGATACATGAAATTATTATTCTTAAATTAATATGTAATTTTCCTGCCTTCATTCGAAAATCTCCGTTCAAATCCCCCCTATCCCCCCCCTTTCCAAAGGGGGGAACTAATTTCCCCCTTTTACACAGAGAAGAATTACTTTCCCCCTTTGGAAAAGGGGGACTAAGGGGGATTGTCATCTGCCGTCGTGAGCCGTGGCTCATGACGGTTCACCTGAAAATCCCCTCGGCGATGGGACACTTCCCATCTGGCTTTCTTCGGGGGAAGTGTTCCCAATTGCCTGCCGGCGCTACCTGACTGCTTTCTTCTCCAGCGCCTTTGCCTCCTGCCATAACTCTTCCATGGCCTCTAAAGACACGCCTTTCCAATCCAGGCCCTGCTGTGCGATCGTTTCCTCAATATGCCTGAACCTCGACATAAACCGGCTTATAGTCTTTCGCAGGGCATCTTCAGGATTAACCTCGATAAAGCGGCCTATATTTACAAGCGCAAACAAGAGGTCGCCGAGCTCATTCTCCATAGCTTCGCGATCCTTGCCCCTGAACGCCTCTTCAAACTCCTCCATCTCCTCCTGAACCTTTGCAAAGACCTGGTCCACATGCTCCCAGTCAAACCCCACCCGTGCGGCCCTTGCCTGCAACTGATGGGCGCGAAGGAGGGCAGGGAGGTGCGCAGGGACCCCTTCAAGGATTGACTTCCTGTCATTTCCTTTTTCACCCTTCTTTATCTCCTCCCACTGCTTCAGCACCTCTTCAGCATTATCCGCCTTCTTGTCCCCAAAGACATGTGGATGCCGTCTCACCATCTTTTCACAGGAGGCAGTAAGTACATCTTCAATATCAAACTCTTTATCTTCCTTGCTGATTCTCGCATGGAAGAGTATCTGGTAGAGCAGATCGCCCAGTTCCTCCCTGAGCTTCTTTGCATCTTTCTCTTCAATGGCCTCCAGCACCTCATAAGCCTCTTCAATCAGATAAGGCTTTAACGACTCCCTTGTCTGCTTTTTATCCCAGGGACACCCATTCTCCCCTCTCAATGTGTCCATTATCTGAACAAGCCTGTCCCAATTATTCGACATCATTTCTCCTTTTTGCATTATATGGCTGTTTAATTATGAAGAGTTACTGAGTGTGTGTCAAATTATTCACCTTCCAAACAGATCTCCCAGGACTCTCTCCATTCGCTCATAATGCGTCCCCTTCCAGTATATCTTGTGGCAAATGGAGCACCTGCCAAATACGTCCTGTGTTTTACATACGTATTCAGGGACAGTCCTGCATGCATCTTCTCTCGTAAAGGGCTCAAGAATATTATTGCACATAACACAACGGGTAAATGGTTCAGTTGGGTACGGTATACTGAGCTCTCTGACTACCTGCCGGATCTGCTCAAATGGTTTGTCGTACGAAATAAACAGGAAATTCCTGAGACCCCTTCTTTTGATGAATAGAGTATCCCTTGTCAGGAGGATCCTGTTCTCTGCTACAGAAAGCCTCAAAAGTTCGGAGTCGCGGATATGTCTGAAGTATGCCGTATCATAACCCAATATGCGCAGCCACTTCGCAAGCCTCCCAAGCATCTCATCGGCAATGAACCGCATGATAATCCCTCAGGTATCTTCCTCCGTCCCGACAGGCTTTATGTTGTCAGGAGAATTATGGGCCGGAGAGTTTACTTCTGGTGTTACATGCCATGCCTCCATTTTATCTGCTGGATACGGCGTAAGCAAAGGCAATATCTCCTTTTCATCCTGTATTTCCGGGTCAAGCCATTCGGCCCGGTAATCCTCTGGAATTATGACAGGCATCCTGTTATGAATAGGTTCCAGCAATGGATTGGCGTTTGTCGTGATGATTGTGCAGGTGCATATAAGACCTCCTTCAGGACTCTGCCAGTAACTGTATAGCCCTGCAAATCCAAATGGCCTTCCGGACTTAAGATGTATATAAAATGGGGTCTTATCATTACCCTCTTTTTTCCACTCATAGAATCCATCTGCAACGACAAGGCAGCGGTGTTTCCTGACGCTGCTTTTAAAACTATGTTTTTCTGCCAGTGTCTCAGCCCTTGCATTTATCATCTTGTAACCAATATGGGGGTCCTTAGCCCAGGGTGGTATAAGACCCCACCTGCTCCTTATGAGCTTGCGGCCTCCGTCAGCAACAACGATAAGGACATCCTGGGTTGGGGCAATATTATAGGCTGGGGTGAGTATCAGCTCTCCTGTCACTACATCAAACTCACCCGCGATTTTACGTATTGAACTGAATAGAACGAAACGTCCGCACATTTCATGTAAATTATCTCATATGCTGAGAAATGCTACTATAAAAAATCATCACCATAGGATGACAGGAAGTAAACGGAGACAAATCTAAGGTACTCTCGATCTACTCAGTATCTATATTGCACTGTTAAGTATCCACTCTTTAGCCATTTTGCGTTCCAAGTTTTAAGAATCTGTCTCTGTACTTAAAATTGAAAGAAGTATCTATATCCACTAATCCTTCTTTGATTATATGGGCATTGATAAAGGTCTTGTTTCTCAGGTAAAGGTAGCAGAGGAGGTTGTTTCGGTCATCATATTTCTGATTGTCAAACTTCATAAAGACTTTCTGCCCCTTTGTTTTCTCTATAAGATATTTGATCGCCTGCCCGTTAGCAGCCTTTTTTTCTCTTACCCCTATAAGGCGAACAACCAATTCATTGTTCAACTTCAACAGTTCAGGACTGATTACTTCTTTTACTTAGTATAAGGCTTCCCTGTCACTGCTATTCTTATCAATTCTTGAACCGAATTGAAGCTTTTTAGGATCTATCCTCTTATCAAGTTTATGTGGGTCTTTAAAGATATACGGGAGATTTTCAATTTCTCTACTGAGGTCGGTCGTTACATTATCTTTTTGAAAGACATATTCTGTATTTACAATGTCCGGTTGAGCAACATTCAGTTTATCTTTAATTGTTGAAATAAAATCCGGATTTATTTCATAACCTGCTGAATTACGGCCCAAGTTATAGGCAGCGAGTGATGTAGTACCACTGCCGAGGAATGGGTCAAGAACAGTCTCGCCGGAAAATGAAAACATTTTTATCAGACGCGACGGCAATTCTTCAGGGAACATGGCAATGTGTCCGTCTTGCTTTGCCCCGGCAAAGTACCAGTGTCCTGAAAAATAGGTATTCCATTCATCTTTTGATATTATAGAAGACTCCTTTTGTGCCTTGGTAGGTACTGGTGGAACACCTTGTTTCTTGAAAAGCAGGATAAACTCATAATCGAGTTTTAAAATTCCGTTTCTGGGGTACGGGAAACTCCCCATTATGGTAGCGCCTCCGGTTGTATTGTACGTCGTGACTTTCTGCCATATGACAGCCCCCATATAGTCAAAACCAATCGTTTCACAAAACCTGATTATTTCTGTTCTTATTGGAATTACCTTATACCGGCCATAATAGACCGAACGGGCAAACTGGTCTCCGATATTAATGCAAAGCCTGCAACCTGGTTGTAATACCCTGTGGCATTCTTTCCAGACAAGATTTAGATTATTGATATAGCTTTCATATCTTTCATGAAATCCGATCTGTTTTTCAGTTCCATAGTCTTTTAATTGCCAGTATGGAGGTGAGGTCATGACCAAATGAACTGACTTGTCATTTAAGAGATTCATTTGTCTGCTGTCACCCGTTATTATTTTATGTGATGTTTTCAATCTATCTCCGAAATTAATTCTTCCTGCCCACACAGTTTGGCACTGCTTGATTATGAAGAGTTCGGGAGAGTGTGTCAACTTACTTACTATCCATGCTATATTGATAAATAGACATCAATATTCTATACTACCATCACCCTGGAACAAGTCAGGAATAAGGCATAAATTATGGACGAGAAGGGAATATGTGAAAATATCCATATCGTTCCAGGCAACCGCCATACTTTGCGTGCGGAAGGGAAACGGGAGACACTCCATGACAGTTGTAGAGTTACTGAACGAAAAACGTGAAGAAATCCTGCGCATAGCGGAGAAGCACGGGGCGTACAATATCCGCATCTTTGGATCAGCCTCACGGGGAGATACTACGGAAGAAAGCGACATTGATCTGCTGGTGGAGGTTCGAGAGCAAACCAGCCCCTGGTTTCCCGCCGGTTTGGTGGATGAACTTCAACATCTGCTTGGCCGTCCGGTTGACGTGGTTACAGAGGACGGCCTTTATTGGCTGCTGCGCCGGAGGATTCTCAAGGAGGCAAAACCCTTATGAAGAAAGACCCGAGAATCTATCTTGCCCATATCCTCTAGTGCGCTGAGAAGATTGAACGGTACATCGAGGGAGGTGAAAAATCATTCTTTGCTTATACGATTATTCAGGATGCGGTGATAAGGAACTTTGAGATCATCGGAGAGGCGGCAAAACGCGTTCCCGACGACTACAGGCAGAAACATCCTGATGTCCCGTGGCGCCTGATGGCAGGTTTCCGGGATGTATTGATCCATGGCTACGAAGGGGTTGATCTGGAACGGGTATGGAAGATCGCAACGCAGGACCTTCCGCCGGTAAAGAGATCCATTGCCGGCATACTGCCGCCGCTTGCACAGCTTGAAAAGGAATTGGCAGGTGAAGAAGACGAAGACAAAGAAGGAGGTAGCATCTGAATAATATAGACCTTGTCTAATCCAAGCCCCGCAGTAAGTCATAAAAATTCATTTTTTTAGCGCTCCGTATGACGCCAACCTATTGATGTTGCAGTTCCTGTTATTTGAAAATAGGATTTAGAGCAGGCCACTCCCTTGAAATCGCTATTTCACAGGGTAATAATGGCATTATGGATCGTGAGTCAACTTATTCCCGACACTGACAGGTATTATGTTGCCAGGAGAATTATGGGCCGGAGTGTTTACTCATAGTGATAGATGCCATGCTTCCTTTTTTCTGCTGGATACGGCGTAAGTAAAGGCAATATCCTCTTTAACTCCTCAGACCCGAGCTAATGCGCGTAACTTTTTTATCTTCTTTATCTCCTTTGCAGATGATGAATGAGCCACATTATAGAGATCCCAGGCAACCTGCAAATTAAGCCAAAACTGTGCTTCCATACCGAAAAGTTTCTCCAGTCGAAGCGCCGTATTCGGCGTTATTCCCCTCTTCCCGTGAATCAGTTCATTAACACGGGGATATGAAACCCCGAGTTTTTCCGCCAATTCACTTTGCGCCATATTCAGGGGTTTAAGAAATTCTTCCAACAGCATTTCGCCGGGATGCGTTGGCGGACCATGTTTAGGTATGCGAACCATATTCTGCCTCCTTGGTTCAGTGGTAATCTGTAATTTCTACTTTTTCTGCTCCATCGTTTGTCCACACAAAACAAATGCGGAACTGGTCGTTAATTCGTATGCTATACTGCCCCTTCCGGTCATCCTTAAGGGCTTCCAGGGAATTTGCCGGCGGAATTTTCAACGACTCCAGAGAAACAACGCCATTGAGTTGATCAAGTTTTCGTTGCGCCACGCGCCAGATTTGCTGCGGACAAGCCTGACGCGCGTCTCTGGTGTTTTTCCTGTCAAAGATATCCTCTGTGCCCCTCTCCCTGAACGATTTGATCAACAGGCCTCCCTGATTGAATCAATATACCACTCTTAATTATAACGGATAACGTTATATATGGCAACATCAATTCTTCCATAAGCAAAAGGCACGCAGACTTATTACGGGTACTTTAATTTACCAGCACGACTGTGGCATGAAAGGGGCTTCCGGAGGGATCGTATTTTCCGAACACGTCTACTTTGTCTCCATTCTGTAGCGCTTCAAAGGGGACCTGCTCAATCCCCACATAAGTGTCTAATTCAGTGCTTATTCTAAGGATCACGGCATCTGACATAACATGAACCGGAAGCAGTACTGCTGGACAGTCAAGATAACCCGGGCAATCCTGGCTGAGTTGAAAAGTCCGGCTTTCCGGATCAGGATCAAACAGGTTCCCTTTGAGGTGTGTCAGAATAAACTCCTGGGGCTTTACAATGATTAGTGCGGCATGTAAGAGGTCCGGCTCTGTCCCCAAATCAAGCACCCCTTCAACAAGGACCCGTTTGCCCATAACCAGATCTTCTGCATTTAGCCTCTGCCGGGTTACCGCCTCAAATATTAAGGTCTCATTATATACCTGAACTTGGAGTTCACCTATCACCCCCAGGCCAGGATCAGGCCTGAAACCAAAGCGCCCCCCCTCATCTATTCCACTCGTAATTTCACCGCTCAGGCGGATATACTGGCCGATCTCTATAAGGCCGGCTTTGAGATGCAGATCATCTTCAAAGGAGAGCAGTCCCCGGACATGAACACCCTGTCCAACCTCAAGGGAATCAAAATCCCCTGGCTGCCCGCCCTCATCAAAGATACGGGTCATGTCCGTGACATCCACACGTACGAGGTATCTCCTCGCAAGGCTATTCTCATTCATCAGACCATCCTCATACTGGTCTGCTGCCATACCTATCTTTGACAGATTGAAGATCGGGTGGGTTCGCAAGAGGAGGAAGGAGTGTGTCACTGGATCTATTGAGGCAATCTTACCTCTCACGGAAACCAGACGGGTGTCATAATCATGAACGATATTAACAAAGACCACGGGCCGGAATTGGTAGACCGGGCTATTCGGGTTTGAAACATGGATGAAAATGGATTTTTCTGCGTCGCAATCAAGACTTACGACCATGGCCTCACCCGGGATCACCTCGATCGGCTGGTCCGGCACCAGGTCTATCTTCCCGTTTGCCACAAGGTGGATTTGGCTGGTGGTAACAACCTGCCCGTCTTTTTTGACAAACTCAGGCTCGCTTACCCTCAGGCGGATCTTGCTATATATACCTGCAGGGACATCCTCTGTAATGGTAAAAAGATCCTGAACCTCCTGAAGGGCCAGCAGGTTGACGCGGCGTTCGCCGTTGAAAAGGACGACAGGTCCTCCATCATCTGATAAGAGGCTGACTTCATTGACTGTTACATTGACCTCTGAAAACTCGTCTGTAGGCCCATCTGTAAGCAGGATTGCTACCTTGCCGGTCCGGGCAGAACCTTCACTGACACTGGCCGATGACCCACAACCGCTGAGAATGCCTGTCAGGATTAAACTGAGGCCGATGAAAATAAACGAAATGCTGCTGATGTTCTTTAGTGTCTTCATGATGGACCTCCGTTAGATGGACCGCATCAGGTGACCTAAATATATATTAGCCATATTGTAATGTCAAAGAAAAGATTACCGGGACATCTAAATGCACGATATAAAGTAAAAACTGGGGCAGATTTATTTTTGCTCTTTCCAGCCAATATAGCAGTATTTCACATCACAATGTTAGCACAGGACCAAGCAGAAACAAAGGTTCAGGATGCAAAAAGGGCTTGTAGCGCTTACCTGACTATAAGCGATTTGCCTGTCATCTCAGCAGGTTTTTCAATCCCCATCAGGTCGAGGAGGGTTGGGGCTATGTCTGCAAAAATGCCTGTGCCGGGCCTTAGCCGGATGCCTTTTTTTGTTACAATGAAGGGTACCAGGTTTGTGGTGTGGGCTGTGTGGGGGCTGCCAGTATTGTATTCTATCATCTGCTCTATATCGCCATGGTCTGACGTAATGCACGCAACACCATTTACATTACGGACAGCAGTGAGCACCCTGCCGAGGCACTCATCTATCACCTCGACCGCCCTGATGCCTGCGCTGAGGACACCTGTGTGACCTACCATGTCAGGATTTGCATAATTTACCAGGATAAATCCATATTCACCTGAGCGAATCCGCTTCTCGAGCTCTTCTGTAACCTGATACGCGCTCATCTCCGGCTTCAGGTCATAGGTCGCAACTTCTTTTGGAGATGGAATAAGAAAGCGGTCTTCACCCGGGAATGATTTCTCCTCTCCGCCATTAAAGAAGTATGTAACATGGGCATACTTCTCTGTCTCTGCTATCCTGAATTGTTTGAGGCCGGATTTACTTACGACCTCGCCAATGATGTTAGTTAATTTTACCGGATGAAAGGCAGCAGGAAGCGGCATCTTTTCATCATATAATTTCATTGTCGTAAAACTGCAGAGTGCAGGTACCATCTTCCGGTTAAACTGATTGAAATCAGCAAGGGTCAGGGCCTTTGTAAGCTCCCTTGCACGGTCCGACCTGAAGTTAAAGAATAATACACCATCACCATCCTTAATAGGCGCAACGGGATTGCCTGATGAATCAACCATGACCGTCGGCAGTACAAACTCATCAGTGACGCCTCCGGCATAACTCTTTTCTATAGCTTCTACCGGGTCTGTTGCCGTCAGGCCTTCTCCTGACACGAGGGCATTATAGGCCTTCTCAACCCTGTCCCACCTGTTGTCCCTGTCCATCGCATAATAACGTCCTGATACTGTGGCAATCCTTCCTGTACCTGATTTTTTCAGATAACCCTGCAATGATTTAAGATAGCCCATACCGCTCTGCGGAGGGGTATCCCGTCCATCGAGAAATGCATGTATATAAACATCCTTCAGTCCCTCTTTACCTGCCATATCGAGCAGTGCAAACAGGTGTTCAATGTGACTGTGGACACCGCCGTCAGAGAGGAGGCCCATCAGATGCAGCCTTCCTGAAGCCGCCTTCACCCTGCGAAGGCATTCAAGAATCACACTGTTCTTCTGAAATTCCCCGTTTCTGATTGCCTTATTAATGAGGGTAAAGTCCTGATATACAACGCGGCCGGCGCCTATATTTAGATGGCCAACCTCTGAATTGCCCATCTGGCCATCCGGCAGGCCTACGGATTCACCGGATGCATCAAGTATGGTATGGGGGAATTCGCTGAGGAGGGAATCATAAACAGGCGTTTGTGCAAGGGCAATAGCATTACCCTCTTTCCGGCTGTTTATCCCCCACCCATCAAGAATAATGAGAATTAACAATTTTAAACTCTGCCCCATTCCATGCTGTCTTTAAAGCCCAGCTCTGCTTTGGGTTTTTCCCATTTATTCCTCATTATTGGATATGACTCTTTTTTTACATAGACAGGCGAGACCGTAAAGGAGTTCCAGGCACCGCATCTCGGACACCTGCCGTTCCATTCATAGGTATGAAAATCACAAAGAGGGCAGAAGTACGGCACTACTACCCTCTTGCGAAGTCCGAGCGCCCTCTTAAATTCTGCCGCTGCCTTCCCATGCTCTTCTTTTCTTTCGTATATGGTGCCCAGTAGTTTATAGAGGTCCGGCATGGCACTCTCAACGCCTTCGAGTTCCGCCAGTACATCAAATGCCTCATCAAGCATCTCAAGCCGGTAGTAGAGTTTCCCAAGGTAGAATTTTAATGCGGGATTCTGCGGATTGAGGGAAATCGCCTTCTTATACACCCATATTATTTTCCCTGGCTCTCCAAGCTGAAGGTAATAGTCTTCGAGTTTGTGGAGGAGTATCTCGCTGTAATTCATATAATAACCTTTTTCCCAGAGGTCAGCCGCCTCTGCCCCATCTCCATCTTCAATAAGCAGGTCGCCGAGGATCACATATGCAGGTATAAAATCCTTGTCAGCCCTGATTATACCTTTAAACAACTTCCTGCTCTTCTCTCTCTCACCTCTGTTGAACAACAATCTCGCAAACTCATATCTGAGACCCATAAGGAGTCTCTGGTCTTCCAGGCTGTCCTTACGGCGTTTGACCACACGTCCCTGAAGCTCATGGGCACCATCCCATTTGCCGGTCTTTATATAAATATCCCTGAGCCGGACAAGGGCCTCCAAATTGGATGAATCCCTCTTTATGACCTCCTGAAGCACCATGACCGCCTCATCATACGAGGAAGACAGGAGGTAATCGCTGGCAAGTGCAAACTGTGCCTCAAGGCTTTTCTCGTCCACTTTCCTTGCCTTCTTATGAAACTTTATTGCCTCTGCATAATTACGCTCATGCTGATATGCATCACCCATCCTCAGCAGTGTATAAAAATGATTTGGTTCCAGCTTAATAATATCCCGGAAATATGATATGGCCTGCTCATATTTTCCTGACAGAAGGGCATATAGCCCCTTTGAAAAGGTCTCCTGAATACGCTCCTCAACCTTCTGGCGCTGCCTGTTTCTCCAATCAACAAAGATATTCTTTGCATCCCGCAGAAGGGTGAACACAATTACGATAACACTTCCAAGTGCAAACGAAAACAGAAAGAACCCGACCATGGAAATTGTATAGGAATAATTTGAACTAAGATTTATTGTAACAGCATCCGGATTAAGGCGGTCAAAATAGAGGACTATTACTATTGCAAATATGGCAAATATGGCAAATATAAGACGCATTAAATCTGCTCCTCTGCTGTATCTTTTCTGACTCGGCGCTTTACGGTCGTCCTGCTCCTGGCCTTGAATTCTATATTCGGCGCATCACCCCATAATCTTTCGAGGCCATAATATAAACGGGAGTCCTTGTCGAAAATATGAACTATTATATCCCCGTAATCCATCAGAACCCATTCAAGATTAGCCATCCCCTCAAGATGATGGGAGCGAATGCCTTTTTGGGCCAGCGTTTCATCTATGTAATCAGCACAGGTTTTGATCTGTCGTTTTGAATCAGCGGTTGCAATTACAAAATAGTCAGCAATGGAACTCAAGGCAGTCACTTCGAGAACAACGATATCAGATGCCTTCTTTCCGTCCAGGCATCTCGCTGCAAGGATCGCCTTCTTCTTACCCGTCAGCAATCCTTTTTTTGATCCTTTTATAATTTTCGAGCCTGTCTGCAATGAATATCGGGTCTCCGAACCATTTACCCCAAGTATAATCCCTGTTCCATTATATATGACATTACATTATCAGGCAATAGGTTTTTAACCTCTTTGCCATCGTGAATAAGCCTTCTAAGCTCTGTTGAGGAAATGTCGCATGGAGTAATACGCTCAAGGAACAGTGAATATTTCCCGGAAAGAGGGACAGACAGCCTTTTAAGCCTGCCGCTGTCAAGCCCCTCAAGTTCAGATGATGAAACACCCTCCAGCGCAGGCAATTCAATTCTTTTAAGTTCGGCAAATCTGTAACCCGGCCTCTGGATCACGATAAAATTACACAGGCCGAGTAGCGTGCCTGCATCCTTCCAGGTCCTGATCTCAAGAAAGGCATCAATGCCGGTAATAAAGAATAGTTCTGCTGATGCGCCAAGCTCATTCTGTAAAGCCCTGACCGTATCAATGGAATAAGAAAATCCCTGCCTGTAAACTTCTATGGAAGAGACTGAGAAATACTCATATGGAGCAGCAGCAAGCTCAACCATGCGCAGCCTGTGGACAGGGGAAATAACCTCGTTTTTATGCTTGTGCGGCGGGATGCCTGTAGGGATAAATATTATGGAATCAAGCGAGAAGCGCTCTCTTATCTCATTTGCTATCCTGAGATGACCCGTGTGGATTGGGTTGAAAGTTCCGCCGAAAAGACCGATGCGTTGCAAGTCTCTTATACCCCTCTGACTGTACTACTCCCTCAGTTGTCCGTCGCCAAGCACTATAAACTTCATGGAGGTAAGCTCTTCAAGCCCCATAGGACCCCTCGCATGTATTCTCGTAGTGCTGATACCGATCTCTGCGCCGAGTCCGAACTGGCCTCCGTCGTGAAGGCGCGTGGATGCATTGACAAATACGGCTGCTGCATCCACAGCCCTGAGAAATTGCATCGCCCTTTTATGATTGTTTGTCACTATAGCTTCTGAGTGCTGTGACCCGTGTGTCTCAATATGCCTGAGCGCCTCATCCATGTCATCAACAATTTTTATATTCAGTATGAGGGCCAGATGTTCCGTATCCCAGTCTTCTTCTGTTGCCAGACGTATTGCCGGGTCAAGCTGCCTGGTACGCGAACAACCCCGGATCTCCACACCTGCCTTCCGGAATTTTTCAAGCAGTCCTGGAAGGACCCTCTCCGCCGCACCCTTGTGGACAAGCATCGTTTCCATGGCATTACAGGTTCCGGGACGCTGTACCTTTGCATTAAAACAGATCTCACCGGCCATTCCGGCATCCGCATCTTCGTCAACATAGGTATGACAGATCCCCTTATAATGTTTTATTACAGGTATAGTGGAATTGGCTGATACAGTCCTGATCAGCTCTTCTCCGCCCCTCGGTATTATCAGGTCAATATAATGATCCATCCTGAGCATGGCCATGACAGCCTCCCGGTCAACAATATCCACAAGCGTAATGGCCCCCTCAGGCAACCCTGCCTTTAGTCCGGCATCAATCAATATCTTCGCAATGGCCTTGTTGGAATGGATCGCCTCTGACCCACCCCTCAGGAAAACACTGTTTCCGGCCTTTATACATAACCCGGCAGAGTCAACCGTAACATTGGGCCTTGATTCATAAATAATCCCGATGACGCCTATCGGCACACGGATCTTTCCAACCTGCATGCCATTCGGACGCGTCCACATGCGCGTTACTTCACCAACCGGGTCCGGCAATGCTGCCACTTCCCTCAGTCCCTGAGCCATCTCCCGGATCCTCTTGTCATTGAGGGTCAATCTGTCTATCAGGGCTGAAGACAGCTCCCCCGCCTCTCCTGCCCTTATATCTTTCCCGTTCTCTTCCTTGAGCCTGCCTGACGCTGCTTCAATAGCATCAGCCATTTCAATAAGCGCCCGGTTCTTTACAGCAGAAGAAAGGACTGCAAGCCTCCTCGCACCTTCTCTGGCCTTCCTGCCTTTTTCTTCGATGTAACTCTTTATATCCATGATTACTCCTTCAACACCGTTTGTTTTCTACAAGATTACAAGGTTATCACGGTGTATCACCTCATCATAATCCTTATAACCCAATATCGCCGCGATGTCACCTGTCTTTCTACCCTTTATCTTTTCAATCTCCCTTGAACTATAGTTTGTCAGGCCCTTGGCAAATGCCTTTCCCTCTCCATCCTCACATGTCACAGCATCTCCTGCTTCGAAATGCCCTTTAATATCCAGAACCCCGGATGGGAGCAAGCTCTTCCCGCGCAACAGCAGGGCGTCTTTAGCCCCATTATCGAGGACCAGGTAACCACTTGTATGCAGGGCATATGCTATCCAGTGCTTCCTGCTTGTGAGCCTTGATTTCCGGGGAAGAAATATTGTTCCGACATCACTGCCTCTGAGCGCATTAACGAGGAGCCCCGGCTTACTGCCGCTCATAATAATTGCTGGTATCCCGTATCCGGCCGCCTTTTTTGCCGCCTGAACCTTTGAAGCCATCCCCCCTGTCCCTTCGATGGTACGGGAGTCACCGGCAAAGTTTTCTATGTCCTTGTTAATATCCCGCACAAGCGGTACCAGCCTTGCATCCGGGTGAATTGAAGGGTCCGCGGTAAATAATCCCTCAATGTCAGAAAGTATGATAAGAATGTCGGCATCAACTACGTTAGTAACAAGTCCTGATAACAGGTCATTATCTCCGAATTTGATCTCATCAATGGCTACAGTATCATTTTCATTTATAACAGGGACTATGCCATATGACAACAGGGTTATAAGGGTATTTCTGGCATTTAAAAACCGCCTCCTGTCAGTGATATCATCACGGGTCAGCAGGATTTGTGCAGCCTTAATGCCAAAGCGGCTGAAGTTTCTCTCATACATCTGGATCAATTTGCTCTGACCAATAGCAGCCGCAGCCTGCTTCAGGGGGATTCCTTTTGGTTTATTGCTGAGTCCAAGCTCCTTCATCCCGGCGGCTATTGCACCGGATGATACTATTACCACCTCGTACCCTTCCTGACGAAGAAGCGCTATTTCTTTTATTATTCTTTTTATTCTAAGGGCGTTGATGCCACGGGCAGATGAGGCAAGCACCCTGCTGCCTATCTTGATAACAATGCGCCTGACATTGTGAAGTAAGTCTACCCGTTCATCTGACAGTTTCATCTGAAAATCCCCGTTATTTACCACAAAGACACAAAGGACACGAAGAATTATATTTTAAATACATAATCCAAAAATGCTCCTATATACCCGTCATTCCCACGGAACCTGTCCCCGCACGATTTAAGCGGGGAGTGGGAATCCAGGATCAAGCCTCGGTCTGGATTCCCGCTTACGCGGGAATGACGTTTTCATAAACCCTGGTGAGCCCTGAGCTGTGAGCTTGTCGAACAATCGAAGGGCTCATGACGGTTCACCTGAAAATCTCCGTTCAAATCCCCCCTCTCCCCCCTTAGTCCCCCTTTGAAAAAGGGGGACTAAGGGGGGTTTTCCATCATACTTTGTGAACACCCGGTTCTTTAACCCGGGCTTTATCTGCTGCATCCTCTGCCTTCGCTCTACTCTTTTCCAACAATTTCCCCAGGTAACTCATGACCTCTTTCACTCCGTAGCCTGTTGCTGCTGAAATTGGAAAAAACTTTAATCTTTTTTTCTTACAATAAGCTGCAAGCTCTTTTAGCCTGTCTTCGCTCGTCATCGCATCGGTCTTTGTCCCGGCTACCACCTGGACTTTATCCGACAGGTCCGTCTGGTATAAGGAAAGTTCCCTGTTGATCGTCTCAAGGGCCTCAACAGGCGGGAGTACGGCACCATCTGATATATCTACAAGATGCAGCAGCACGGATGTCCTCTCCACATGCCTGAGAAACTGAAAACCGAGCCCCTTTCCTTCGTGAGCGCCCTCTATAAGACCTGGGATATCTGCCATGATAAAGCTCTTTTCCCTGCCGTAACCTGCAACTCCCAGATTTGGATTGAGCGTTGTAAAGGGATAATCGGCTATTTTGGGACGTGCTGCAGATACGGCAGACAGGAGTGTAGACTTGCCTGCATTAGGCAGGCCGATTACTCCAACGTCAGCCAATAATTTAAGTTCAAGCAGAAGCCATCGCTCCTGCCCCTTTTCCCCAGGCTGGGCATATCTCGGCGTCCGGTTGACAGAGGTTGCGAATGCAGCATTGCCAAGTCCACCGCGGCCGCCGCTGGCAACTATTACCTGTTCCCCGTCGTGTGTAAGGTCTGCAATAAGCTCGCTGGTCTCAAAATCATAGACCATGGTACCTACCGGAACCTTAACGACCACATCAGAACCATCCCTGCCGCGCATGTCTTTCCCTTTGCCATGAGCGCCACGCTTTGCAATATAGTGCTGGTGGTACTTCTGGTCAAGAAGGGTGTACAGGTTGGAGGAAGTTTCTACAACAACGTCTCCTCCCTTGCCTCCATGCCCTCCATTGGGTCCGCCGCGCGGCACATATGCCTCACGCCTGAAGCTTATACAGCCATTTCCGCCATCGCCGGCATGAACAAATATTTTTATCCTGTCTATGAACATTGATTTATACAAAAATGCCCCAGATAACATTACAAGAACCTGGGGCAAACATATTAACGAAATGATAGAGTAACGGGAACTGACTACATCACTGGATATACACTAACCCTTTTCCTGTCTCTCCCCACCCTTTCAAACTGGACAACACCTGAAATCTTGGCAAACAGGGAATCATCCCCGCCTTTTCCTACGTTAAATCCAGGATGAAATTTGGTTCCGCGCTGACGAACCAGAATGGAACCAGCAGGAACGACCTGCCCGCCGAAGCACTTTATGCCAAGCCTCTGGGCATTACTGTCACGCCCGTTTCGTATGCTTCCCTGACCTTTTTTGTGTGCCATGTTGTCTCCTTTATCCTTTTACTTCAACAATCCTGACCCTCGTCAGACACTGTCTGTGACCATTTGTGCGCCTGTAATTCTTCCTGCGCTTCTTTTTGAAAACAAGCACCTTCTTATCCCTGTACTGAGACACGATACTGCCTACGACCTTTGCATTGGCAACATATGGTTTCCCGATAACAACACTGTCTCCGCTGCCAACTGCAAGGACCTTGTCAAACTCTATGGTTGATCCTTCATCACCGGCCACCTTTTCAATGGAAATAACATCTCCGGTTGATACCCTTTGCTGTTTGCCCCCTGTTTCTACAATTGCATACATGATCTTTTCTCCTTACTCTCTCAGTTTTTCGTCTTCTTCCTGTTGTGTCTTACATTCAATACAATATGTCGTAACCGGCCTCGCCTTGATACGATTGTAACCGATCTCTTCGCCGCAACCGTCACAAATGCCAAATGTCCCTTTTTCTATACGCTCAAGGGCCTCGTCTATCTTTTTCAGCAGCTTGCGTTCCCTCTCCCTGAGCCGGATCGCAAAATTCTTATCTACTTCTGCAGAGGCTTGATCTGTTACATCAGGGAAATTTATCTTGTCAGGGTTTAGTCCCTCCCCTATAAGGACACCTGCCTCAGATAACAGGACAGTCCTTTGGTTCTCCAAATCCTGTCTGATCTCCTCATATTTATCAGTTCTATTTTTCGCCGCTGTCATCTTTCCAACCCAATACAGTATCAAAAAAAGATTAAATAGTCAATGCTAACCGCCCCTCTGCCAAAACCACCGTGAATTATACAATGGTCCATAGGGACGGTGCGTTTTGGGATATAACTTTACAAATGGCTCAGACATCATCTCATCATAACTCAGATGAAATACCTTTGAGAACTCTGACAGTTCCCTCTTCAGTATGAGAAAATCATTATCATTAAGTTTTTCAATGCCGACTTCCTTGCCAACCCTTCTGCTATCCACTTCTCCGCGGACAAATATAGTGCCTCCGTGCATCCCTGTCCCAAGGTAATCTCCTGCAATCGGGTGACCTGCCCTTTTTTCAAGACCCAATAATATAATTATTCCGCCCGCCATGTACTCACCGAGGAAATGACCTGCCGTCCCTCCTATGACAAGTACAGGGGTCTTGCCCAGATATGCCTTCATATGAATACCGACCCTGTAACCGACATCGCCAAGGACGAAGAATCTCCCCCCGCGCATTCCATAACCGCATACGTCCCCTGCATGACCATGTACATATACGTTGCCGGCATTCATCGTATTCCCACCGCCATCCTGTGCATTGTCAAACACCTCAATTGTTGGACCATCCATGAATACCGCCATATCATTCCCTGCAACGCCATGGATATCAATCCTTATATCATTACCCTGCAGTCCTGCGCCTATGAACCGCTGACCATTGACATTCCTGATTATTATATGTTTCACGCCTTCATTTACTACACGGTTGATCTCTTCATTAAGGTCGCGATAGTGTGTTGAAGCAGCATCTATGTCAACAGCGTTTTCTTCTAATTTAATTACCTTCATCCAAAATCCCCGAGCAAATCCCCCCTCTCCCCCCTTTACTAAAGGGGGGAACTAATTTCCCCCTTTGAAAAAGGGGGACAAAGGGGGATTTTATTCCTTTAACATCCCGATAACAGGCTCGCCGGCCCTCGGCATCCATAGCCTGTCCGGTTTTTCGCATATCTCTCTGATTGTTGCCTCTTCACTTGCCATATAAAGTGTCTCATCCTTCTCCCCTGCAAACAGTGGGCGCAGCTTTATCCTGTCATTAAATCCCACAAGACCGTTGCGCCAGCCAAACAGGATGGCAAAAGGACCATTGAGGAGCAGCGGCCCGTATTGTATGCGAATGGCCTTTAACGCCTCTGAAAACTCCCTGTCCTCAGGTAACCCCAGATCTATATCCTTCCAGAAAGGGCTTGCCAGTGCATAAAACGCTGCACGAAGCGGCATCTTCTGCTGTCTGATCAGATAGTCAAGGGCATACGCCACCACTTCCGTATCAGTAAGGAGCGTGCACTTATAACCATACATCTCAAGAAACGCACGGTTAGTCCCGTAGCTTGTTATCTCACCATTGTGAACAATCGCCCAGTCGAGGATAGTAAAAGGATGAGCGCCACCCCACCAGCCAGGAGTATTGGTAGGAAACCTCGTATGTCCCATCCATATATAAGCCTTATAGTCTTCAATCATAAAGAAGTCGGCAATATCAGCAGGCTCCCCGACACCTTTAAACGCCCCCATGTTCTTACCGCTCGATATGACATAGGCGCCGTGGACGTTATCATTGACATTCATGACCGCCCGTACAACGAGCCCCTCTTCATCCTCTCCGGGAAGAAGGCAGTCATTCTTTGGCTCAACAAAATATCTCCAGAAGATCGGGGGATGCTTGATATACGGAGTAGCCCTTGTCGGTATCTCCTCTTCCCTGTGTACAGTGAAAAATTTAAACAGGACACGCTCAACATCAGGCTTTATCTCCGGTTTATCCATCATGACGTGGATTGCGTAGAAATCCGCCATGTCAGGATAAATGCCGTATGCGGCGAAACCTGCACCAAGGCCGTTGCCGCGGTCCTTCATCAGACAGAGGGATTTTATTATGTGACTCCCGTCAACACGTTTCCCGTCACGGTTTATAAAACCGACGAGACCGCATCCGCTCGTATCCCTGGGATCATTATATCTCTTATATCCTTCAATCATGGTAGTCTGTCTCATCCCTTCGTGTAAAAATCCTGTTTCTCCACTCACGGGGCATTTGCATAAGTCCAATCTTCTTCTTATTAAGCAGTCTTGTCTTGATACCGGATATATCAGCCTTACTCCTGATAAGTCCTGTTAATACACCGGCCCCGTCTACTTCACCGATTGTTACAAAACCTTTCAACCTTCCTTCCTTGAGAATAAGGCTCCTGTAAAACGTCCCTTTGGGATCGCTGACAGATATAGTTTCATAACTTGCATCAGGCGGGGTAGTGATCCCAGCTGAGAGTATCGGTACCTTTAAAAACTTCAGAGAATTCATTGGGAGTCCGCCTGCATAAGGGTACTTGACCCCTGCCATATTTATACCGGCAACCAGACCCTGTTGAAAGGCCAGCGGCCATAATGGCAATGAGCGCTTCTGGCCGTCAGTTATATCTGTTGCCTTGACCACATCTCCTGCCCCATATACATTCGGGACACTGGTACACATATAGTCATCCACATCAAGGCCCCTGTCAAATTTTATCTGTGTGTCCTTTATCAACGCTCCGTTGGGTATTACACCGATTGCAGTTATAACCGCCTGACATGGGACAAACTTGCCGCTCTTTAAACTTACGCCGGTTATCTCACTACTTCCGGCAATCTCTTCAACTGTGTCATTTAAATAGAACTCTATACCCTCACCCTTCATGAGTGATTCAGCAATCTCAGATGATTTGGGGTCTAATGCCTTGACAAGGACACGGTCCCCAAGCTCCACTACAGTCACCTTCTTATTAAGCTTATTCAGGGTATAGGCAATCTCTGTGCCTGTAAACCCTGCACCGATTACCACTGCACTGTCAAAACGGGGAAGCGCTTCACGGATCTTCTCAGCGTCAAACAGGTCAGTAAATGTAAAGACAAGCTCTTTACCCTCTGCCCCTTTTATCGCAGGCTTAAATGGTACCCCGCCAACTCCAAGCAGCAGCTTCTTGTAAGAAACCTCTTCACCATTATCTGTAGTCAGCACAGACTTATCCGCCTTGATTGCTGTAACCCTTCTCCCGAAGAGGCAGTCAACCCCCATCTTCTTAAAATAGTCCTTGCCCCTGTACTCAAGCCATTGGGAATTGGAACCCTTTATATAATCTGCAAGCATCGCCTTTGAGTAGGAGCCAAGGGATTCATAAGATATCGTAAGGATGGAAGACTTTTTATCATGTCTCCTTATCCCGTCTATAGCCCCTACGGCGGCAACGTTTGAACCGACAATTACATAATCTGATTTAGACATCAGGTGCGAACCTCTTCTCTGACTTCAATCGTCTCATCATAAAGCAAAGCCTTGTTCGGGCAGGCCTCAACACAGGCAGGATTGAGTCCGGCATCAAGCCTTTTGATGCACAGGTCACACTTAAATGCATGTTTGCGCTCGCCGTCAAGGTTCGGGTGGGCTGCCCCATACGGACATCCTACGACACAACCCCAGCACCCTACACAGCGCTCCTCGTCCAGATAGACTATGCCATTATCAAGCCGTTGAATGGCGCCGCTGATACAGGCATCCATGCACCACGGATGCTTACAGTGCCTGCACATTGATGAAAATGCCAATGGTGACGCAACCTCAACAACGGCATTCGTCCTGCCGCGCAAGCCTTCCCTTTTATATGCCTTTATAGGATCCTCGCTCCGTGAGTGCGATGCAACACAGGCGACCTCACAGTTGTAACAGGCTATGCAGTAGTCTTCAACTATAATTACTTTTTTCATGCATAAATCCCCGTTCAAATCCCCCTGTCCCCCTTTACATAAGGGGGGAACTAATTTCCCCCTTTGAAAAAGGGGGACCAAGGGGGATTTCATTATCCAACTTACTCCCCTGCCGGGAGAACCCCCAGTATCTCGTTCTCTTTCTCAGTCAATCCAATACTGCGCAACCTCAGCCGGTTGCCTTTCAGCGATTCTATGGAGTTGATCCCCATTGCCCCGAGCATCTCTTTCATCTCATGTGACCAGCCTTTAACAAGATTATACAACTGGACTGATGCTATGTCCGGATTCTGCCTCCTTGCCAGTCTCGGGTCGTTGGTCGTAATACCCCATGCACACCGGCCGGTATTACATGTCTGACAGAGGGTACAGCCAATAGCAAGCATAGCCACTGTTGCAATATAGGCCGCATCAGCGCCAAGGGCTATAATCTTTATAACATCAGCACTGCTCCTGATACCGCCAGTAGCCACTATAGAAACCTCATTCCTGATCCCTTCCTGGCGTAGCCTCCTGTCTACAGCAGCAATTGCCACCTCGACAGGTATTCCGATATGGTCCCTTACTGACTTGGGCGTTGCCCCGGTTCCGCCCCTGAAACCATCAACGACTATGACATCAGCCCCTGCCCTTGCTATACCGCTCGCAATAGCAGCCACGTTATGCACCGCTGCTATCTTTACAAAAACAGGTTTTTCATATCTCGTTGCCTCTTTTATTGCATATATTAACTGTCTCAAATCTTCTATAGAGTATATGTCGTGATGCGGGGCCGGAGAAATGGCATCAGAACCCGGAGGTATCATCCTCGTCTCAGCAATATCCGCATTCACCTTTTCACCGGGAAGGTGTCCCCCTATCCCAGGCTTAGCACCCTGCCCTATCTTGATCTCTACTGCTGCCGCTGCCTTCAAGTAATCCCTGCTCACACCAAAACGGCCTGAGGCTACCTGAACAATACCCCTTCCTGCATATGGATAGAGCTTTTTGTGAAGCCCTCCCTCACCTGTGTTCCAATAGGTGCCAAGCTCTACTGCCGCCCTTGCCATGGACTCCTGAAAATTAAGGTTTATTGAACCATACGACATAGCAGAGAACATGATAGGCGTATCAAGCTCAAGCTGAGGGGCAAGCCGTGTCTTTAATGCAATCTTCCCTTTTTCTGATTCCTCAAGCTCAATCTTCTGTCCTTTCCTTCCAAGAAAGGTCCTGAGCTCCATAGGTTCTCTAAGGGGGTCAATTGACGGATTAGTCACCTGACAGGCATCAATGACCAGATGGTCAAAATATATCCTGTAGGGCTTGTCATTTCCTATGCCTGTGATAATAATGCTGCCGGTATTTGCCTGGAGGTAGGCATCCATGACAAGATCCCACTTCCAGCTTGCATGTTCAACAGGTTTTGAAGGATTGGGGATAATCTTTAGTGCATCCGTAGGGCACATGGCCTCACACCGCTTGCAGCCGACACATGCCTCATGCTTATTCCATAAGACATCAAGCTCCTCATCGTAGAAGGTTGCATCGTAGGAGCACTGCTCAACACATCCAAGACAACGGACACATTTATAATCATCCCTCTGGACTATATATGGGTAATATTGAATCTGAGGTTTCTTGTAAAGCATTCCACTATCCTCACTATGAGGGTACGCCCAGGAATGAAAATGCCACCATCGTAGCTTTGCCCTTTATGGGTAACTTCAAGCCAGCCATGAAGGCCGGCGCGTAGGTAACTAAGATTCATTTTCCTGTCCCTTTATCAGCCCCTGCTCACATAGGTTCATCCGAAAATCCCTGTATACCCGTCATTCCCACGGAACCTGTCCCCGCATGATTTAAGCGGGGAGTGGGAATCCAGAACCCGACATCGGTCTGGATTCCCGCGTAAGCGGGAATGACGTTTTCATTAACCCTGGTGAGCCTGAGGCTCATGACGTTTCACCTGGAACATATCCCACATAAATTTGAATCTATAGTATAGCAATACAGACATTAAATTTCAACAACCAGATAGAAATTTTTCAACAATGGCAAGATTTCGCTCTACCGCCCCTTTGTTCCTCATAATTATCTTATACCCTTTCTCCCCCATTTCCAACTGCCTGCTGTTGTCAGTAAGCAGTCCACTCAGTGTCACTTTAAGACTTTTATCATCTTCAACCATCAAACCGGCGCCCGCTTTTAATATCTCCTCTGTAATCTTCTTAAAATTAAACATATGCCTGCCAAATATGACAGGCTTTTTGTAATACATGGCCTCAAGCGGGTTCTGTCCGCCGTGGGGTATAAAACTCCCGCCGATTATTACGATCGTGGCTATGCTGTAGAGGGTTGACAACTCACCTATTGTATCAACAACTATTACAGTCCTGTACGGTAAATCATTCTTTTCTGCATTAGGAAGCCCTGTCCTCCTGACAACATCAAGCCCCTTTGCCTTAACAATCTTTTCTATCTCTGCTGACCTTTCGATATGCCTTGGAACCATTATCAATCTAAGCTTTTCACCGGGAGATACTGTTTCAAATCCCCCCTTCCCCCCTTTACTAAAGGGGGGTGAGGGGGGATTTTTAAAATCTTTGAGACATTCAAGATATGCTGAAATAATCCCCTCATCTTCACCAGGATGTGTACTTCCTGCTACTATTACCTTGTCATCCTTTTCGATCCCATACAATCGCATCTTTGCACCAATTGCTTCCTCATCCATCTCAATAAACTTCTGGTCATACTTCATGTTGCCGGTTATAGTCACAGAGCCGGCAGGCGCCCCAATCTCCCTCATCCTCTCTGCATCCTCATCACTTTGCATGCAGAAGAGGTCTACATTTGCAAGGACCCTTTTCATAAAGGGGCGAAACCTTCTATAGCCCTTGAATGCATCCGGGGAGATCCTGCCGTTAATGATGAGAGACTTTGCACCGGAACGTTTTACCTCCCTTAGAAAATTGGGCCACAGCTCAGTCTCAACAGAGACATAGATGTCCGGACGGACTCTATTGATAAACCTTTTAACAGACCATGGCAAATCAAATGGCGAGTATAGTATCTGGTCTGCCTCCGGGAGTCTCTGGCGGGCAACGTCATTGCCGGTTGGCGTAACAGTTGACACCGTCAGCCGGATTTCCGGGTGCCTCTGCCTGAGCCCCTTGATAAAGGGAGTAGACGCAATAACCTCACCAACAGATACAGCGTGGACATGGACACGCAACCTGTCCTTCCCCGCTCCCGGCCCTGATATTGAGGAATGCCCTCCGGCAAACCCCAGTTTTTCCCAGAAACCCTTTCTGTGCTTCTCCTTTGTCAGGACCTTGTATAACCAGAAGGGGAGTGTGATTATGGCGAGAAATATAAGAAGGAAATTATAAATTAAATACATGTGGTTCCCCGGGCAAGCCCAAGTATACTGAATTATCAGTAGCCCGACAAGTAACCACTGGTATTTATCTGAAAATGCTCCTATCTACGTGTCATTCCCACGGAACCTGTCCCCGCAGGATTTAAGCGTAGAGTGGGAATTCAGAATCAGGCCTCGGTCTGGATTCCCGCTTACGCTGGAATGACGTTTTCTCAATCGCTTGTGAGCCCTGAGCTGTGAGCGTGCCAAACAGTCGAAGGGCTCATGACGGTTTGTCAGGAATGAAAGGATATATTATTTCTTTTAAGTTTCATTTAAGCTCTCTGCGCTAAGCTGATTCCATCTTAAGTTACATGCATAAGAGATTAAACTTTAAAGGTCTTAAGAAAGGTGGAAGGAAGATGGAAATAGGTACAGAAAAAGTCAAGGTGTGGGACCCCTTCGTAAGGATATTTCATTGGGCGCTCGTAGCCTGTTTCGCAATCGCATATCTGGTGGGGGACGATTTTCTGAGCATCCATGTACTGGCAGGGTATTCGGTCCTGGTGCTGGTCTTGTTCCGGCTGCTTTGGGGTTTCATTGGCCCTGAGCACGCGAGATTTACTGACTTTATTTATCACCCCCGCAGTGTATTGAGTTATTTGAGAGACCTGGTCAGGTTCAGTGCCAGGCGCTACCTTGGACACGGACCTGCCGGCGGAACCATGATCATTGCCCTGCTCACAACCCTTATATTGACCACATTATCCGGGCTTGCCCTGTATGGCGCAGGAGAATTTGCAGGCCCACTTGCCGGTCTGATGGCAGGGATTGGAGAGAAAGGGGTTGATGCATTGGAAGATATACATGAATTCCTCGCTGGACTTACGTTGACCCTTGTTGCATTCCATGTTGCGGGCGTAATCCTGTCCAGTTTTGTCCATCGTGAGAACCTGATCAAGGCCATGTTCACTGGTTACAAGGGAGGATTAAAGAATGAAACTGAATAAGATGGTAATAATAGCGGCATTTATGTTAAGTATCCCGGTTTTTGCAAATGCATCAACAGCAGACGACCTGCTGGCATCTTATAAAAGGCTCGGCGCCGGAAATTTCAGCGCAGAAGCCGGCAAGGCAATGTGGAACAAACCGTACAAAGACTCAGCAACCGGTCAGGACAGGAGCTGTGCCACCTGTCATCACAGCAACCTGAGTCTGAGGGGGGAACATGCAACAACTGGAAAAGCGATCGAACCAATGGCAGTTTCAGTTAATCCAAAGCGTCTTAAAGATGCAGCATTTATTGAGAAGTGGTTCAACCGGAATTGCAAGTGGACGATCGGCCGTGAGTGTACACCTCAGGAAAAGGGGAACTTCCTGATGTTTATAAAGAACCAGTAGTCATTGTTTACATGTATAACGGAGGGATATATAATGAAAACCAAATTTAGAATTGGAGCCATTATCATCGGTGTAATTTTATTAGTCGGACAATTTGCCATTGGTGAGGGCCGTGACAGGGAGTGGGACGAACTAAAAGGTGCTAAGTCCGGGGTGGCGCCTGTTGGGCTTGAGTTATACAAAAACGAATGTGGTTCCTGCCACTTTGCTTATCAACCGGGGCTGCTCCCGGCCCGCTCATGGGATAAGCTAATGTCAGACCTTGGGAATCACTTCAACGAAAACGCAGAGCTTTCAGCGAATGATACAGAAACTATAAGGAAATATCTCATGGAAAATGCGGCCGACCGGTCTGACAGGAAACACTCGATCAGGATCACCCGCTCAATAGGAGGCAATGAAACACCGGAGAGGATTACCAGGGTTCCCTACATCATTCAGAAGCATCATGAACTTGCGCCGCGTCACATTACAAAAAATCCAAAGGTGAAAAGCTTCAGCAATTGTAACGCCTGTCACACGCGGGCAGAGGCCGGGTCTTTCAGGAAAAAAGAAGTGGTAATCCCCGGTTTTGGAGCCTGGAATGATTAATATTATAAAAATAACCTTACTGCTGGCCTTTTTTATATTGCATGGCATGGGCGCTGCCTTTGCCGGCGACGACCATGAGCGGGCAAAGAGGCTTAAGGAGGCAGGGGATATCCTCCCGCTCCAGGAAGTTGTAGAGAAGACAGTGCGTGAACATCCCGGTCGTATCCTCGAAGTCGAATTGGATGAACAGGACAATAAATTCATCTACAAACTGGAGATCCTCGATGAAAAAGGTATCTTATGGAAGCTAAAGATTGATGCCAGGACCGGTGAATTGCTGAAACAAAAAATGGAAAGATAATAGTGAGACTCCTTGTAGTTGAAGACGACAGTGATCTCAACCAGAGATTAAAGACCGAACTGAGCCGGTCGGGTTTTGCCGTGGATATAGCTGAGAACGGCATTGATGCAGGCTTCATGGGCGATGAAGTCCCTTATGATGCTGTCGTCCTGGACCTCGGATTACCCGATCGCTCGGGATTGGACGTATTGAAGGGTTGGCGCGCAAAGGGGAATAAGGTGCCGGTGCTGATCCTGACTGCCCGTGGCGCATGGTTTGAAAAGGTTGAAGGATTCAAGGCAGGAGCTGATGACTACCTTTCAAAACCATTTCATATGGAAGAGCTGGTGGCCCGGCTTAATGCACTGATACGCCGTGGAAAATCCCAGACACAAGGTACACTGCAGGTTGGTGGCATTACACTCGACGAGGAACGGCAATGCCTTACAAAGCGGGACGGGAAAGTAGAGGAGCTGACCGGTATCGAATTCCGGCTGTTGAGATACCTGCTGCTTCACCCTGATATAGTCCTGTCAAAGAGCCGTATAACGGAGCATGTCTACGATTTTGATTCGGATAAAGACAGTAATGTCATAGAGGTTTATATCAACAGGCTTCGGCAGAAACTTGGCAAAGAGTGGATTGAGACACGACGCGGTCAGGGATATATCTTCAAGGTGCCTGAGTAATGCGGTCTCTGCAAACACGGCTCAGTGCAGGCCTCATAATCAGCCTTATTGTCCTGTTCACCCTTCAGTGGTTCATCGTCAGTAAGACAATACGGTACCTGACAGAAGATTATGTTGCATCGAGATTGAGGCACGATGCAGAAGGTTTTCTTGTTGCCCTCGTTACAGGCAGTGATAATACCCCGTCTTACCTCAATATGCAACGCATTGATCCAATATATAACCGGCCTTTTTCAGGCCACTACTACCAGATTCAGACAGGCGGACAAATCATCCGTTCGAGGTCCCTATGGGATGAGGAGTTGGTGATCCCCCCTGCTTCTGGAGATACCATCACAAAGTCCTATTCTAACGGTCCCCGCGGGCAGCTTCTGCTGCTGCTTGCCGGTAATTTCATAAAACAGGATCAGCCCGTTTTCATTGCTGTTGCAGAGGACCTCTCTCCAATGGAGGCCGATATGCGGCGATTTCAGCTCAGGTATGCACTTGTATCAGCGTCCATACTCGTATTCCTGATCTTAATTCAAAGACTGATTGTACGGGCCGGATTGGCGCCGCTGGAAAAGGTGCGGGAGGATATAAGCTCACTGGAAAGGGGGGAGATCACACAGCTCAGAGAGGATGTCCCCGGAGAGATGCGTCCCTTTATCAACGAGATCAACCGGCTGCTCGATATCATGAGTCGCAGGCTTCTGCGGTCACGAAATGCCATGGGCAATCTTGCCCATGCCCTTAAAACGCCTTTGACATTGCTGATGCAGCTGCCTCATCAGGAGGAGATGAATAAGTGCGGGGAGGTCAGGCGTCAACTGATTGAGCAAACGGAAAGACTAAACTCTCTCCTGGAACGGGAATTAAAACTGGCGCGCTTATCAGGTGTTCCCAGACCTGGTCAACAGGTAGTCCTGGGAGAGGAGTTACACCACCTTTTCGATGCCCTCAGGAAGATCTATAGAGACAAGCCCATAAAGTTTGAATGGTCAGTGCCGCCACATGGCGTTATTGCAGGCGACAGGGAGGACATGCTGGAACTGATCGGGAACCTGCTGGATAATGCATGCAAGTGGGCCCGCAGCACAGTAAGCCTTGCTATTGCCAGCGATGCAGGTTTAAGCATTACTGTTGAAGATGACGGGCCAGGCTGCCCTGATGAGGAGATCGAACGGCTCTCCCTCAGAGGGGTACGCCTCGACGAGTCCCCTGCCGGATATGGACTCGGCCTTTCCATAGTGAAAGGCATTGTTGAGCAGTATTCCGGGTCAATACAATTTGGCCGGTCAGAGAAACTTGGCGGCTTCAGGATAGATATCAACCTGCCGGTTGTTTACTGAACTTATTCTTTTCATCTTTATCCGCCGCAAGCCGTTGATCATCCCGTCTGTTCAATATTCAGGGACTTTAATTTTCTCCAGAATGTAGTTCTGCTCATGTTCAGCCTTTTTGCACACTCCTGATGGTTCCGGTTCGTCTCTTCAAGCATACGAATTATGACCTCCCTCTCTAATTCTCTCAGAGGGTCAGCCTTATTTATGATCTTGTCTATGATGCTCTTATTCTGAATCTCCTTTGGAAGGTGTTCAGGATTGATGGTAGAACCATGACATCTTATGATGGCATATTCTATAATATGTTCAAGTTCCCGTATATTGCCAGGAAACTCATACTCCATCAGAAAGTCCATTGCCGGAGGAGAGATATTTGTAACCCCGGCCCCCAGTTCCTTATTGTACTTTTCTATAAAATGTTTTAAAAGGAGCGGGATATCCTCTTTCCTTTCCCGCAAAGGCGGCACCTCTATAGGTACAACCTTTAGCCTGTAGTAAAGGTCTTCCCTGAATTCACCCTTTTCTACAGCAACCTTCAGGTCCTTATTAGTTGCTGCAATAACCCTCACATCTACCCTGATGGTCTTTGAATCACCAACCCGCTCAAACTCCCCTTCCTGAAGTACCCTCAGGAGTTTTATCTGGGTATGCAGTGATACATCC
>JADZCV010000020.1 GCA_020851375.1 Nitrospirota bacterium
ACGTTCAGCAGTTTTCAGAAGAGGGGTATTTAAGGTGGGACTCCCTTGGGGAGTTCCTGGCGCTTGCAGTATCGCTTGAGCATCTGGCCATTACGTTTAACAACAAGAAGGCTCAGGTACTGGCAACGACGCTGGATCAGGCAAACGGCAAGTTCCTGGAGAGCAACAAGTCTCCTGCCAGGAAGGTTGGTGAGATAGACAACCGCGGGAGTCATTTCTATCTTGCCTTATACTGGGCGCAGGCGCTGGCTGCCCAGGATGAGGACAAGGAGCTTAAGACCCGCTTTACACCGTTGGCAAAGGCCCTTACAGAGAATGAGGCAAAGATAGCGGGAGAGCTGATAGCTGCTCAGGGTAAGCCACAGGATACAGGCGGTTACTACTTCCCTGACCCTGAGAAGACATCAAAGGCAATGCGTCCGAGTGCGACATTCAGTGCCGCACTGGCTGCTATTGCTTAATTTAAAATGGTAGAGATTGCAGGAGGCGGTCATAAAGACCACCTGCTGGAATTTAGGCCAACATCTCTTTTTGATGTTGGCCTTTTTTTATGTCCATGACAGAGAACATGACAAACAGACTTATATCAATCAGCAGTGAATGGGATATCCCAGAGGTGTACCGTAAGACCTCCATCTCAAAGCTGATCCTGTATCATAATCTAAACCTTCCATCCAATAGATATAAAAGGGCTGAGATACTCACGCTGATGTGTATGGATAACCGTCAATCGCTCAGGCTTCCCGGAAATTTTTCTTTTATTGTACGCAACGGGGGCGGGACACAAAACGGTGCCTCCTTCTCCATCTCTTTTGCAGTTGCTGTAGGTGGGATACGGCATATCGCTGTCATAGGCCATAGTGATTGCATGATGGTCAATCTGGGGTCAAGAAAAGCAGAATTTATCAGAGGGTTATCAGAAGGCAGTGGATGGGATAAGGCTGCTGCTGAGAGCCACTTTATTGATTCATGTGTCCTGTTTAACAAAGAAGATGTAGTGAGCTCTGTAATAGCAGAGGCGGAACTTATCCGCTCGCAACATACTGGCATTGTTGTGGCGCCAATGCTATACTCTGTGGAAGACGATCTTTTATATCTGATAGAGGAGAATTAACCGTTGAAGAGTAAGGGACAGACAGAGGCTGAGATAAGTAATGCCATGACAAAGTTCGAAATAGAATATATGGGCCGCGGACCGCAGGAAACCAGGACCTATATTATGGATGACATGGTAATAGTACGCCTCAAAGGGGTATTGACCAATGCGGAAAAGCATCTGACCAAGACACAGGAAGGCCGGGACCTGATCAAAAAGGTCAGGGCCACCATGCTGGAGAGCGCAAAAGAACTCCTCTCAAGGGTAATCAGGAATATCACCGGAGTGGAGGTAATCAGCCTGCACACGGATATCAGCACAAATACCGGAGAGCGTGTGATTATCTTCACACTCGCAGAAAAGATTTAGAAGGCACCCTCATCAGTTCTATCCCATAAGTTCCATCAAATGCTGAAACTTTTTCTCAAAGAATAATGTCTCAGGGTCTTTAGGGAATTGTATGAGCTTTTTTCTTTCCCTGAGGGAATCCTTTGTTATATTAAATCTCTGTATAACCTCCATAATATCACTGAGGTCTTCATCTGTTCCTCTCATGAGCTTGCTGAAGACATAATCTACCGGATCGAGTATTTTCAATGTTAAATAATCACTGGTGTAAACAGTCTGCGCCCTTTCCTTATAGTTGGATGGCATCGGAACAATACCCCACCCACTGATATTATCGCTTATATTTGAGGCAATGCCTTCTTTCCTCAGGTATTCAAGAAATTCAAAATAGATTTCATTGCCGCATCTGATTTCGGCATCAATATCAACGGTATACCGTGGCGCCCCATAATAAGCCATCGCAAGGCCCCCGATAAGGAGGAGTTCAATGGGTTTGCCCTTTGACTTCGCAAATGCTTCGATCCTCTCTACGTATGATTTAACATAATCCTGCATACACGAGACCTTTCAGGAATCCCCTGATATTCTGCCGGTAGACCCCATCCCTTACCCTGTAAGGAACTATCACACCCCTATTGTGCAAATCATCAAGGGGAATATTTTCGTGGAAGATCCATCTGAAAGCAAGGTACCAGCTCAATGCATTGGTGAGGGCATCCCTGACAACGTTTTCGTCCATGCATGACTTGAGGCCCTGAACCAGTTCAGGATTTAAGATGAGCTCGACCCAGAGAAATTTGATAAGTCTTTTATCATTGATAATGTCCTCAACAGAGTCTATGCCCCTGCCGGATAAGGAGTCAATATATACAAGCTTTTGTATTTTCACTGAGGATAACGTATCAGGATGAGGCCCTGCTGTCAATATGATAACAGATCAAGGCAGCATTTATTGCACTCGTATTCATCCATGTTTGCTGCTGCTCCGCATGTCTGATAGTATTATAGTATGGAGACGAAACCACATTACCTGATGTGCAGGCCGGTTTATTTCGCGATCGCCTATGAGATAAATCCGTGGATGAAGCTGACTAACCCTGCTGATAGCGCCCTGGCCCACAGACAGTGGGATGCATTGTACAACGCTATCACAGGCAGCGGTGCTGAGGTCTCCCTGATTGAACCAGTCGCCGGACTGCCGGATATGGTATTTACTGCCAATGCAGGGCTTGTGAAAGATAACAAGGTCATCCTGAGCAGTTTCAGGCACAGCGAAAGACAGGGAGAGGAGTTATATTACGACAAATGGTTTACAGAACATGGCTATCACTGTCATTCAATACCCTCAGGCTCTGCATTTGAAGGCGCCGGTGATGCTGTGTTCTATAAAAACATGATGCTGCTTGCACATGGATTCAGGACAGACGTCAGCACCCACAGTCATGCAGGCAGGATCATGGGAATGGACTATCTGTCGCTTGAACTTGTTAATCATCACTTCTATCATCTGGATACCTGCCTGCAATATCTTGAAGATATCAATCTCATGATCTACTACCCTGACGCATTCAGTCCTGAGAGCAGGAGAATAATAGACAACCTGCCATCAGACATATTGAGGTTATCTGAGGAAGATGCATTTTCGTTTGTGTGTAATTCAATCTGTATAAACAAAAAGCTGCTTTTATATCATTGTTCGGATGCACTTGCTGATGCGCTAAGGAAATACGGCTTGCAGATACTCTATATGGATATATCAGAATTTATGAAATCAGGCGGGAGTGTGCGTTGTATGGTATTAGACCTTTAACCGTTTACCCCGTTAAGATATTCCATTTCCAGAGGAGAAATTTCATCACCGCACACAAGATTCATGAATCTTTCAAAAAACAATCTTTTCCTGACTTTTATTTCCCTGTTTTTTAACGCAATACCGGCAAGGTAAGACACGACCTTTGCCGCAGACGATGTATCATACTCTAAACCACCATCTTCCCCGGCGGACAAATCCCCAAGATAATATGGCCTTGAACCATATGACATCTCAGCACACCTTGAGATCTTTTCGTATAACTCAACAGCAGCATACTCCCCCCCTGCCCCGCAGACTAAAACCCCTGCTTTTTTTCTGTCATCGGCTGCCATAAACTTTTTGATCTCCCTGTATGAATCTATCAGGGGTGCGGTCATTACCGGCACAACAAACAATGCATCATCTATAACAGGATTAATATGATCTTCAAATTGCCTGACAATCACAATATCTGTCTCCTGTTCTATTGATTTCAGTGTCTCGAGCATCAGAGACAACTTTGCATGGGCCCTGGGGATTGAATCATCAAATGACAGATGCGGGGCGAGCAGCCTGACCCCGTAAGGCCCGGTATATACTATGTCAGACGGGGCATATCTCTCCTGATAATAGTGTTCAATGGAAAAACCATGAAGAGATAATCCAAGCATGAATGATATCCCTGGAAACCTGGAATCTGCGTCAATCAATAATACCCTGATTCCTTTTTGTGAAAGCTCTATGCCGATGTTTGCACAAAGCGCAGCGCCTCTGCGCGGATCGTCCGTATCAACTATGGAGACCGATTTATACTGTCCCTGGGCCTGCAGTTCACAGTGAGGCGGGGGTTCCTTTGCAATCGCCTGAGGCTGAGAAACAAAATAGTGGGAGATATCTTCCAGCCCTCTGCCAAGCCGTTTTGTCTTCTTCATAATACCCTCAGTTAGTCTATCACTACTAAGGAATTATACGAGCCGTATCTGTTTGAGACTACATTGGGGTTGCCTGGGTCCTCCTTCCAGTCTCCGTCAATGCAGAACTTGTACTGATAAGCTCCGGGAGGGACATTAATAACTTTTTTCCATGTACCGTCTTTCTCACGGGATGTGATTACCCCTTTATCAGGAATCCAATTATTAAAATCACCGGCAATTTTGACATCCGCCGCTTTCGGGTCTTTATACACAAAGACAATGCCATTATTCCCAGGGACCGCCCTTTCAACCTTATCAGAAATCAAATTAATCGAAGACTCCATAACCGCCACAGGCGCTTCATGCATCATGGCCGGATCTTCCTGCATCAGTACCTCATCAGCCATACCCGCATAATCCCAGTGACCGATTGAGTTAGGGGCATATTCACAAACCGGGACACCAAAGCTTGCCGATTCACGGAGTTTGGAACAGTGCCGCACAGGTGTAGAGAAAATAATTCCATTGAAATGATTCTTTACCTCATCGAGTATTTCCCTGGCAAAACGGCTCCTCCTGTCAAACATGGTCGGCAGGATAAATGTCTCTAAATGATGTCCTGTATGTCTTCTAAGCATTGCGATTGTCTCCAGCAGCCTGCTGAGTCCGTGAAGGGAAAAGAAACTGACATCAAGAGGTATGATAACCTCACCGGCAGCCCTAAGGGCATTAATACTTAACAGACCCAGGTTCGGAGGACAGTCAATAATGACATAATCAAATTTCTTTTTTAGTTTACTCAGTGCATTTTGCAGCCTGCTCTCCTTCTCAGAGAAAAAGGCTATATCCTGTTCGATGGTAAAAAGGACGACGTTCGCCGGGGCAAGACTTACATTCTGTACATTTGTTTTTAAGATAACATCGTCAAGCAGCAACCCTTCTCTCAGCACATGGTATACAGAGAGGCCGATTTCTTCAGTTTTTATGTTGTAACCCAGTGTTGAATGGCCCTGAGGGTCCATATCAATGAGCAGCACCCTTCTGTCCCTTTTTGCCAGACATGCCGAGAGATTAATTGCTGTGGTAGTCTTTCCACAGCCGCCTTTCTGGTTAGCAACTGCAATAATCCTCATTTGCACCTCCCCGGGTTTTTCCCGCTTGCGCCCTTTTATTAACGGGCGGGATTAATCACTGCCTTTCATTTACAGCTTTAACCTTTCTGAACCTTCCAATGACATTTCTCTTCTTCCGCCATTTATCCACTTCACGCTGTACGTCTGCAATATCGAGTATCCACTCCTGACCTGAGATTGCCTCAAATGCAGTATCTTCATAAAACACTAATATCACATCCCCTGTAGCAACAAGGGTAAGCTCCGAGAGCGGCCTCTTTATGGTCGGAAGTATACGTTTGAGCTGTCCTATGCTTCTGCGTATTCTCTGAACAGATATGCCTGCGTCTATTAATTTCTTCGCGGCCCTGATGGATATGAGGTCACTGAAGGTATACCTGCCGTGGCCACCTTCAGTTCTGTGAGACGGATTAACGAGACCGGACTTATCCCAGTACTGCAATTGCCGCCTGCTGATGCCCGCAATGGTGCATATCTGGCTGGCAGAAAACAAACTCTCATTATTTGAGGGTGTTTTGTGCTGTTCCACCGCTATTTCTTATAGCGTAAAACATGATGACTGTCAAGTAAAAAGATACAAAATATCAACTTTATGTCACAATTTATGAAGATGAATAAATGTCGTATTTATGTTAGGATGAACAAATCCGGGGGGCTTCAGTGGAAATCAGGGTATCAGGAAATACGCACACAGGCATGGTCAGGGATAACAATGAAGATGCTTATGGGATCTTTCCGGACTTGTCTTTGTATATCGTTGCTGATGGATTAGGCGGGCACGCCGGTGGTGAGGTTGCAAGCAGGCTCGCTGTGGAAATAATAAGATTGGAGACAGCAGGCGAACACACGGTTGCTGATTCACAGGAGAAAATTCAACATGCCATACAGACTGCAAATATATTCATACGGCAGAAGGCAGAAGATGATTCCACTCTTCATGGCATGGGAACAACAGTTGTAGTTGCATCAATCAAAGATGATAAAGCAGTGGTAGCCCATGTCGGTGACAGCAGGGCATATCTGATACGCAACAATGCAATCACACAAATAACGAAGGACCATACTGTAGTGGAGGAATACATACGGATTGGACTATTAACGCCAAAGGATGCGCTGTATCACCCTTCGAGACGCACTCTGTCACGGGCAGTAGGAACCGAAGGTGTCGCATATGCAGATTTTGAGAGTGTCAGACTGCAAACCGGAGATGTATTGCTGCTCTGCACAGACGGCCTGACAAACATGCTGCATGACAAAGAAATCCTGAGCACCATAGACGGACTGACACCTGACGCAGAGAATATATCAAACAGACTCATTGAGCTTGCCAATAACAATGGTGGGATAGATAACATAACAGTTATAACTGCATGCATACTGTAGCGCCGGCCTTTAGTTCGGTAGACTCACTACAGGTATGGACGGCTTTATGTGGGGGATGAGCCCCCACGCTGCGGATTGTAAGATGAAAAATCCCCCTTAGTCCCCCTTTTTCAAAGGGGGAAATTAGTTCCCCCTTTTACTAAAGGGGAAATTAGTTCCCCCCTTTAGTAAAGGGGGGAGAGGGGGGATTTGAACGGAGAATTTCTTATGAAAATAGGTCTTGTAAATCTTGGATGTCCAAAAAACCAGGTTGATTCGGAAATAATGCTCGGCCTCCTCCATGATGCAGGCTTTGAGTTCACATCAAATGAAAAAGATGCTGAGATCATCGTTGTAAATACCTGCGGCTTCATTGATTCAGCAAAGGAAGAATCCATAACAACCCTGATTGAACTTGGAAGGCTCAAGACAGAAGGGAAATGCAGGCTTCTTGTTGCCGCAGGCTGCCTCCCCCAGAGATATAAGGAAGACCTGTTGAAAGAAATGCCTGAGATTGATGTAATAGCCGGCACCGGTTCGTTCAGGGACGTCATATCAATCTGCATAGAGTTTCGGGATAAACAATACCGGCGTCTTAAAGAACAGAGGGCCTACCTGGCAGAACCGTCTGACTTCAGTTATGAACTATCACTGCCAAGGATCCGGATAAGTGAGGTGCATACTGCCTTTATAAAGATTGCAGAAGGATGTGATCATACCTGTACATTTTGTATTATACCTGAACTGCGGGGCAGACAGAGAAGCCGGAGCATGGAATCAATAATAGCAGAGGCAGAAAAACTTTCATCAGAAGGTGTCGTGGAAATCAACCTGATTGCCCAGGATTCAACTGCATATGGAAGGGATCTGAGAGAACCCCGCGCATTGGCCAGGCTGTTAAAAAAGCTTGCCTCTCTAAAGGGCATCAAATGGATACGCATCCTCTATACGTACCCAGGCTCTTTTACAAATGAACTGATCTCTGTAATGGCAGACGAAGAGAAGGTCTGTAAATATATTGACATGCCTGTCCAGCATGTCAGTGACAGCATACTCAGGAGGATGCAGAGGGGGCACACCAAATCCGGCATATACAGGACGATCGAAAAGCTTCGCAGCAAAATACCTGATGTAGTTCTGCGGACCTCCCTGATAGTCGGGTTCCCGGGAGAAACAGAAAGGCAGTTTAATGAGCTGAAGTCTTTTGTCGAAGACGTGGAGTTTGACAGGCTCGGCGTCTTTACCTATTCTCATGAAGAGGGTACCGAGGCATACTCCATGAAACAGCAGGTTGGAGAAAAAAAGAGGCTTGAGAGGCAAAACATAATAATGGAGATTCAGCAGGGCATATCCCTCAGGAAAAATCAGAAGCTGATCGGCACCAGACAAATTGTCCTGGTGGATAGCATTTCAAAGGGTGAGGAATTTCAGATGGAAGGACGCACCTGCGGCCACGCCCCTGAGGTTGACGGAGTTGTATATATAAAGTGCAATTCAGAGAGACTTCCTGCGCCGGGTGAAATGGTAAGTGTCAGAATCGAAGATGCCCTGCCATACGACCTTGCAGGGACAGTTATACAGGCTTAAGCACAGCGCCCTTTTCAAAACCCAACTGGATGGCCTTCCTGTTCAATTCCGTAAATGCAGCAGGAACACGCGCCAGCACAGCCTTCTCCATTGACTCGGCAGATATAATCTTTGTCAGCTCTGTCATTATGCCAAGGGAGATAATATTTGCTACTATCCCTTTTCCAAGAACATTGGTTGCTGTTGCGATAATAGGAAATGAATAGACCTTATAATTTCCTTTTGGGACGTTTTTTACCTCATCAGAGTCAACCAGAAGTATGCCGCCGTCCTTGATGTCTTTGTGATATTTGTTGCATGCCTCCTGTGTCAGGGCAAGCATGGCGTCAATGCTGGTCGCCTTAGGGTAATCAATCTCTTCATTACTGATAATGACCTCGCTCCTTGATGCGCCGCCCCTTGATTCAGGTCCGTAAGACTGGCTCTGTACAGCCTGCTTGCCGTCATATATTGCCGCTGCCTCAGCCATTATTATCCCTGCCAGTATCATCCCCTGCCCGCCTGAACCGCTGAATCTCAATTCATATCTGTATCCCATATAAAATCACTCCTTTAATATATAGTGACAGCGACTATTTATCGGAGATTTCACCTGAAAATGCTCCTGTGTGCCCGTCATTCCCACGGAACCTGTCCCCGCATGATTTAAGCGGGGAGTGGGAATCCAGATCCAGGCCTCGGTCTGGATTCCCGCTTTCGCGGGAATGACGTTTTTCATGACACCTTGCGAGCCCTGAGCTGTGAGCGTGCCGAACAGTCGAAGGGCTCATGACGGTTCATCCGATAAATAGTCGCTGTCCCTGTTTATCAGATTGTTTATTTCTTCTGCACCCTCTCGAGCAGCCTGTTATACTCATCAAGATACTCAGGCCTGTCCGATTTATGAATGATGCCACGCAGCAGTTTTCCTTCAAGCTCCTGCGGAGACATCTTCTCTGCCTGCTTTACCGAAACAGTGCCTTCCTTCTCAATCTTCTCCATCATCTCTGTGGGTGTCTTATATTTATTAAACCTTCCATAGTATGTTGGACAGGCATCTATAATGTCAATGACTGCAGTCCCCTTGTGCATTATAGCCTCATGCAGCACCTTCTCAAGCTCCTGGAAGTGATACGCCGTACCCCTTGCAACAAACGTTGCCCCTGCTGCCTGAGCAAGTTTGCATGTATCGAAGGTCGGCTCGATGCTCCCATAACGTCCTGTTGTTGAAGTGGTTCCCTGCGGCGTTGTTGGAGATGATTGTCCGCTCGTCATACCGTATATGGAATTATTGTAAACCATGACTACCATGTCAAGGTTGCGCCTGCACGCATGTATAAAATGATTGCCTCCGATAGCAAGGGCATCTCCGTCACCTGTTGTCACTATAACCTTGAGTTTCGGTCTGGCAAGCTTTACGCCTGTTGCATAGGCAAGTGCCCTGCCATGGAGGGTATGGAGTGTATTAAAATCAACATAACCAGGTGTCCTGCTGGAACAACCTATCCCGGACACCATTGCGATATCATCCTGAGACAAACCTGAAAGCTGTATTGCCCGCAGAAGGCTCTTTAATACTATCCCATGTCCGCACCCCGGACACCAGATGTGCGGCAGTTTTCCTCCCCTTACGTACGGGGAATAATTAAATGGGACCTTTTTTTTCTTTTTTGCAAGCGGCCTTGTCTCTTCAGTCTGTGTACTCATATTATAGTTCCTTTCTTAACCGTCCAACATATCCCGGTCCACCATTAGCTCTGACATCTTTGATGAAGCCGTGAAGAATCCGTTTCCTGTAATGCTCTCAATTATCTGTGCAGGTTTGATAGGCTCGGTATCAGCCCTTAAAACGCCTTTGACCTCACACCTGCCCTGAGCAACCCTCTCGACCTCGTAGACTATCTGCCCTAAATTCATTTCAGGTACTATAATCGTCTTGACCTGCTTTGAAAGCTCTTCCACTGCATTCTCAGGGAATGGCCATATTGTCATCGGGCGCAGCAGACCTGCTTTAATCCCCTTTTTCCTGAGTTCTTTTACAGCAAACTTGGCCGATTTTGCAGAAACGCCATATGCAAATATCCCTATCTCTGCATCATCCAGGTACAGCTCTTCGTTTTTGCAGATCTTGTCCCTGTTATTGTCCACTTTTCTCAAAAGCCGCTGGCCTGTTTCTTCTATAAGCTTTGTGTTATTAGTAGGAAAACCATCCGCCCCATGATACAGCCCTGTAACATGGAACCTGTATCCGTCCCCATATGCTGCAAGCGGGGCAACATCACCATGATAAGTGTCATAGGGTTTATATTCATGCGGTGCACAGGAAGGTCTTGCCCTATCTATAACTTCGACCTCACCGGGTGCTGGTATTGTTATAGCCTCCCTCATATGGCCGACAATCTCATCGTAGAGAAGGATAACAGGCATACGGTATTGCTCTGAAAGGTTGAAAGCCCTGACTGTTTCATAAAACAGCTCCTGAACAGACGCAGGGGTAAGAACGATAGCCGGATGGTCTCCATGAGTCCCCCACCTTGCCTGCATTACATCTGACTGGCTCGGCCCTGTAGGGAAGCCTGTCGAAGGGCCGCTCCTCATTACATTGACGATCACACAGGGAACCTCTGCCATACAGGCAAAACCAAGCCCCTCCTGCATAAGGGAGAATCCTGGGCCGCTGGTAGCAGTCATTGACTTCTGACCGCCAAGTGATCCGCCAATAATTGCAGATATACTGGCGATTTCATCCTCCATCTGGATGAAGACCCCACCCATTTTGGGCAGCCTTGCCGCTGCAATCTCCATCACCTCTGTAGATGGCGTAATGGGATACCCTGCAAAAAATCTGCACCCGGCATAAAAGGCACCCTCAGCACAGGCCTCGTTGCCCTGCATAAACTTTTTAGAATGCACAGTCATCTCTCTCCTTCCATATTCCAACACTTAAATTACATTGCCTTCCAAAGTTGACGCTCAAAAATGCTCAGTTCCAGCGTCAACTACAGCTCGAATACCTGGATGGCAAAGTCCGGGCACCGGTTATCACACAATTGACACCCATTACACGCATCGAGTTCCTTAACAACACAAAGGTTCCCATCCATTGACAGCACATTTGTAGGACAGAAATCCACACATATAACACATCCTTTGCATAACTTAGGGTCAATCTCAATCCTGAAAATCCTCTTTTCCGCCACTGCCATAGTCTATGTCCTTTTTGTATTGGTGTGTTAGTCTTTTTTGATACTCTATCAGTTGGCATAATATACAATAATTGTATAGTTGATGCAAGCTAAATATTGCCAAAATCTAAGTCTCCATAAATTGATAAAGTGGTTCCAATATGCTATTCTGATGTCAGTTTATCATCCACTTATCCGGCATCCGGCTTTGCCATTTTTGCATCATGATTAATACAACTGATAAAGATAAACAGATTATTTTTTTCAGCATCCTCCTGGCAGTTGGAATATTCGTCTTCGATTTGTCAACTCCATTGGGAATAGCTGCGGCTGTCCCTTATGCAGTTGTTATACTGCTTTCCTTATGGTTATCAAAAAACCTGCATACCATCATAGCCGGATGCGGGGTGACTGTTTTAACTATATTGGGCATTTTAATGTCACCAGCCGGCGAAAAGCCTTCTGTTTTTTTAGCAAACCGTCTTCTTTCAGTGATTGTTATCTGGACGGCCGTAGTCTTCGTCATAAAATACAGGCATTCCATCAATGTCATAGAGGAGCATGCTGCAGCCCTCAACCAGGCAAACATGGATTTAATGAAACAGTCTGAGGAATTAACGCTCTCCAACGAGGAGCTTGAAAAATCACGCAGGAAATTCCGAAACCTTACCGCTCATCTGCAGGACCTAAGGGAGGCAGAGATAAAGTATATTGCCGCTGAACTGCATGATGAATTAGGCGGGCTGTTTACAGCTATAAAGATGGAACTATCCATTCTGCCGACGAATTCTTCCGTAAATCCTGCAAAAATGTCTGCAGCAATTGAATCATTAGTAAAACTTACTGACACGGGCATAGAAACAGTACGGCGCGTTTCAACAGAGCTGAGACCTCATGTCCTGGACCATTTTGGCCTCATTTCAGCCATTCAATGGTATATGAGTGAATTTCAAAAAAGGGCCAGGATCCGATGCAGGTGTCTCTTAAGCGACGAAGATATCCCTATGGACAAGAGTCATGCCACTGCGGCCTTCCGCATCCTGCAGGAGGCAATGACAAACGTTGCAAGACATTCCGAAGCCACCAGGGTCACTGTTGAGGTGCGAAAGGAAGACAGCGCTCTGATATTGAAGATAGAAGATAATGGAATAGGAATAAATGAAGAAAAGATAAATGATCCATTTTCCTTTGGATTGCTCGGGATGCAGGAGAGAACATTATATCTTGGCGGAGACCTGAAAATAAGCGGGGCGCCAAACAAGGGAACAAGGGTGCTGGCAACGATCCCACTCACAGAAAAGGGGAAATGAGTAATGATCCGGATTATAATCGTAGACGACCATCCTATTTTCCGTGAGGGACTAAAAAAAATCATCTCGGAATCTCACGATATCGCGATCGCAGATGAGGTAAGCACTGGCAGGGATCTGTTAGACAGACTAAGGAGGAATAGCTACGACATAATAATACTCGACATCTCGCTGCCTGATATGAGCGGACTCGAAATCCTCGGAAACCTGCAGAACGAAAAAAAGCATCCGCCTGTTCTGATAATCAGCATGCACCCTGAAGAACAATATGCAGTGGCCGCATTAAAAACAGGCGCATCAGGCTACCTGACCAAAGGGAGTGTTCCTGATGAATTACTGACAGCAATAAGACGTGTCTCCACCGGGAGGAAATACATCAGTTCATCGCTTGCGGAAAAGCTTGCATCGGATCTCAATAAAAGCGGAGAGAAACCGGCTCACGATACCCTCTCAGACCGGGAGTATCAGGTCATGGTTATGCTCGCATCAGGAAAGTCTACCGGTGATATAGCAAGACAGCTCTCGCTCAGCCTTCCCACTATCAGCACCTACCGCTCCAGAATTTTGAGGAAGATAAACCTTAAGAACAATGCAGAACTGATCCACTATGCAATTAAGAATAACCTGGTATGAATGGGCGATGCAGGTATCGAACCTGCGGCCTCTTCCGTGTGAAGGTAACCCATTGAAATCCTTACCCTTTTCCTATATTTCCTTCTGCCTTTGTTTACATGCAGTTAGGGATATAGGGAGGGGTAAGGATTTTCTTCTTTTTTGTGCTGTTTTTGCCTGTCTACTATACAAAAACTATACAGTGGGGGTATCCGTAAAATCGGCAGGGGTGGGGGTGATAAATATCAACCCCTCTTCGAAGTCGGCGCAGGTTTTCCGAGAATGGAATTTCCTCTTTTTATTTTCCGTTTAAGTTCAGAAAATAATGAATAACTAATCAAATACGTTTCGTTTTTTTGATAGGTTGCTCAGGCTTCTTACAAATCCGTCTGACCACTTCAATAATAAACTGCTTGTCCTCCTCGCTTTGGTCTCTCAACAGTGTTCTCAGTTCTCTTATAATTAGATCACCTTTTTGAAATGCCTGCTTTTGGGATTCTCTGAATAATTCAGCGAGGGTAATGTTCAATGCCCCACAAATTTTAGAAAGTGTAATAATCGTTGGGGTTCTCTGGCCTCGTTCAATCTGCCCAAGCCAACTGAGGTTTAATCCTGCTCTCTCTGCTAATTCAAATTGAGTTAGTCCAGTTTTATTTCTGACATTTCTGATTCTATTACCCACAAATTGTATGACGTTATCCATGTCCATCCTCCATAATAGAAAACACTGAAAGGATGACTAAAGTAAATACGGCTATAGTAATCAGACTTATAATGACTATAGTCACTAACGGTATATTTATTGCATGTAAATAATCTTGTTAATGGCAAAAAGAAGGCAAATATACTGGGGGTAAAATGATAATAATTTCACTAATAAAATGGGATTTGCGAAAAAATCCATAAAGAAAGGAGGTGAAATAGAATGAATAAGAAAATGATTAAGAGGATAATTCCTTTCTCGATTGCTCTGGCGTTGATTATTGGGGTTACGGTCTCAGCCCATGCGACACTTACTCCCAATTATGAGCTGATCTACGATACAGACCTCAATATCTACTGGCTACAGAACGCCAATCTGGCAGCAAGCAACACGTTTGGAGTGTCCGGCATTTACTCCGACGGCCGTATGACGTGGGATACGGCGCAGACATGGATTGCGGCAATGAACACGGCAAACTACCTGGGATTTAGTGACTGGCGGCTTCCAACCACACTCCAGCCTGATCCCAGTTGTAATACTGCATATTCTGCTTATAACTGCACAGGGAGTGAGATGGGCCATCTGTTCTATACAGAACTTGGGAATAAGGGTTATGTAGCTGCTGATGATACAATTCCTCAACCCGGCTGGGGCCTTACTAATACTGGCCCCTTTTTTTCCATACAGCCCTACAACTACTACTGGTCCGGTACGGAGTCTTCTGACTGGCCGAACGCCGCGTGGGTCTTCGGCTTTAGCGATGGTGGCCAGGGCGCTTACCATAAGACCAATATCGCTTCTGCCTGGGCTGTGCGTGACGGTGATTCTCATCCGGTCCCGGAACCTGCAACATTATTCCTTCTGGGCTCCGGTATGGCAGGAATGATTGTTTGGAGAAAGAAGCTGGGAAGGCAACAAGGCTGATTGGTAGCTGATTTGTTCATTACAGCGATGCAACAACAGTTCCTGAACCGGTCTATATGAGCTTAATGTTTAGAATCAAAAAAATCATCAGTTTAATATGAAGTATTAAGTATATTGAAATAATGTACCCCATATAATGCCAGCTTACAGGCATTATATGGGGGGCTTAATAGGCTTTTTAGCACAGGAACTATCCTGCCTACCATCTCCACCCCAAATAACGCCAACATAGCATGTAAGAACTACGGGCAATTCCCATCTCAGATTGACAGTCTTTATCTTATGGGTATATAATACCAATATGAAGGCAAGCCTTGTTATGTATGTAAAGATTGAGGATGAATTGGATAATACGATTGAGATTAAAATATGGCAGTTGCCTGAACCGACCGAAGATAAGCCGCACGGTTATAAATATTCCCTTGCCTACATTGTAGAGGATGAGCATGTAATTGGTTATGACAATGGAGAGGGGAAGGGAGATCATCGTCATTACAGAGATGATGAAAAGCCTTACAGGTTTAAAAATATAGCGGAATTATTAAAGGATTTTTACGGGGATATGGAACTATACAAAGGGGGCAGGTTATGAAGGTAAAAAAAGTTAAGATAGGGATAAAGAGTCTTGAACAGGTTTTTGATGATGTGAAGACCGTTGTGAAGAGGATTGAGCAGGGGGAAAGATTAAAGCCTGTAAAGGGACCTGAGATATATTTTACGAGTTTCGATGCGTTAAGAAAGGGCTTGACTTCTAAGCGGCTTGAACTCCTGCATATCATAAAGACACAAAAACCGTCCTCTATCAATGAGCTTGGACGCATGGCAAAGCGGGATATAAAGAATGTTGCCGGTGACGTGAAGTATCTTGAGCGCATAGGGCTGATAGAAACGAGAGAAAATCGCCGGAAGAAAGCTCCTGTTATTAACTACGACCGGATAGCCTTTGAAATAGCGGTTTAATACCCTTATGCCTGCCGGAGAGGTATATAGAAGATGAAAATAAAAAAGGTAACAATAGGGATAAAGGGTCTTTATGATGTCCTCAGTAACACAAAAGAGGTAATGAAGAGGCTTGAGTGGGGCGAGAAGGCAAAAAAAGAGCATGGTATGTATTTTGAAAATCTTGAGGCTTTCAGAAGGGCATTAACAGAGAGACGATTAGAGATGCTGCATGTGATAAAAGAAAGACACCCTTCTTCCGTTTATGAGCTTGCCAGGATGCTTGACAGGGATATAAAGAACGTGAATATTGACTTGGAATATCTCAGGGAAATCGGTCTGGTGGAGATTAAAAGGTCAAGAGAGAAAAGAGAGCGTGTTATTCCAGAGGTCAACTACGATGTGATTGAGCTTAGGGTAGCAGTGTAATAAATTTGATGCCAGGGAAATCTACCTGCATTTCTCCAGCAACTTAAAATATTCTTCCCTGCTCATATCAGCAGTCCGCATACAGGACTTAATAATGTCAAGACCGATCTCATCATATTTAGGGATAATAATAGGACGCCTGACTCCATCCTTTTCAAGAACCATATGACTCCCTTCTGTCCTGTTATGAACAAAACCAGCCTCTTCAAAGATACATTTCAGTATCTTCCAGGATATAGGGGTTAGACGTGGCAATGTGTGCGACTCTCTTTGAGGTTAAAAGGCAGAGGGACGTTGACACTTTCGTATTTCTTGGGGAAAGGGCGGGCCTTCACCGGCCCCTTTACCTCTACCGGGGTGAACCCGCAATCACGGAGGACTTCATCAAGAACCCCTCTATCGTAGCAGGAAATAAGAAATAGCCTGAGGGCCTCGATGAGATTTTCAAGAGCCTTGTTTCTGGTTTTCCCCTGAGAGTAGACATCCAGGATAGGGCAGCATGAGACATAATATTTACCACTCTTTTTAACCTGAGCCGGTAACTGTACATTGAAAATGACCTGCATCTTGTTTCCCCCCCTTTTAATTTGTATTATCGAACAGACATCGAGGATAGTCAACAAACAAGTTAATTTAAGACACTACGGTCGCTCCGCAAATGGGATAACCTCTATTCCTTTGGCCTCATCCGTGGTCAGTCTTCCTGTTTTTTCTCCATGCGGAGACTTTTTGCCGTAATCGTGCTTTCTTGCAATCTGTCTCGTCGCAGTATTTTTTTCTCTTGTTCTTTGATTCATCCCAGAACATATTCAGGCATACTCCCACCAGCTTGGGATCGTCAAACTCACAGACTTTTAACCGGTCTTTTCTGCTATCTATTTCAACCAAGAGCGTGGCTATCCAGGCCCATAGGGTTTTAACAGGGTCTTCTCTGTCATAATCTGGGGCAAGGGTTCGACTGCCATTAAGATATTTTAGATAGAAGGGCATGCCGCTGAATCTCTCTCCATACCACAACCGTACATATTTATCCGGGGAAGTGTTTGGATGAAGTGCTTTTAATAAGGCGTTCATTCTTTCCTTAGTAGATTTCCTTAATGATCTCACATTACCAGCTTCTAAGGAAAGAACAAATATTGTTTCCAGTAATGGCCGAGGCCAGTGTTCGCATAATGCTTCCACGCTGAAATTGAGAGCTTCCGGTGATGGAAAGCGATTAAGCCAGTATCTTTTCCGCATATCCTTACTATTAAGTTCTTTAAAGAGACCAGCAATGGTAGTTGGCTTACCCGCTACATTTGCAACATCAAAATTCTCTGTCATAAATTCCTGCCACACAATATTAACAAGATGCATCAAATAGCGTGAGGTATTTGATAGAGGATAATACTTTGTAGGTTTCCGTTTGTTGCCTGCTTTTTCCTTGTAACCAGCCATGCGATTTTCTTTACTTTTTTTCATTATCTTATCTCCCAATAAAATATATGCTTTCCGTATATGTAACCAACCATCTTATTTGACCAGTATACACAGTTATGACATGATATTCAAGGATAATTGAATATATTAGGAGGGTAAATAATGTTAACAATTAGAGAGGCAGCAAAAAGGTTGGGACTCCAGGAAACATCGCTCCGAAAGTTCATCAGGCAAGGCCGGATACCGGTTGTCCGGGTCTGGGGGGCGGTTCGGGTTAGGCCGGAAGACATTGAGCAGATAATCCGAGACGGATATAGAGAGGCGAAACATGACTGAGTGGAGTAAGTTCCTCCGCGGTCACTCCCCCGAAGACAGCCTTGTCAAACTGGCCCTGGAGGATGTTCAGAAATCGGGATTGTCCATGGAAGCTTTCAAAAAGGAGGATCACTAATGCGAGACAATAAGAAGGTCCGCGTGGCTATTACAATGCCGCCGGCGTTACGGCGGGATCTGCAGGTCTATCTGGGTAAGCTTGAAGAACTTCAGCCCCTCGGCTTTGACAAGACACTATCTGCGATGATTGATTGCGTCATCTATTTGTTAGAGGAGAGCAGCCATGCTGGATAAAAGAGCCGTCCTACAGAAGGTAGACATTACAGAATTCTATAAGTCTCATATACCCTCTCTAAAAATCAACGGCAAAATTGAAGTAATGGGACTATGTCCATTTCATGATGACACGTATCCATCATGGTCAGTAAATCTCCAAAGTGGTCTATATCACTGCTTTGCCTGTGGTAGCAGCGGAGATCTTTTTAATTTCTACCAGAAGTTAAAGCAAGTTGATTTCTCTACGGCACTAAATGAGATTGCCGTTATGCAGGGACTAAGTGATACCCCTCCTAAACTCACAGCTACATTCTATTATCGGGATTCACAAGGCAATGTAATCTACCGCAAGCAACGGCGTGAGCCGGGCAAGAATGGGCGGCCTAAGGACTTCTATTTTTCCCATCCAGAAAATGACAAGTGGATTTCAGGAAGAGGATGTTCACCTACCCTTTACAATCTCCCGGCTATATTGCAATCATCAGACATTATTATGGTCGAAGGAGAGGCCCATTGTGACCTTATTGCTACGTGGGGACTTGATGGAACAACCCTTGATGCAGGAGCTAATGCGAAACCCGATAATTACGACCTCTCATCTCTCCAAGGGAAGAACATAACTATCCTGCCTGACAATGATGAACCAGGCAGGTTATATGCTTCCAATATAGCTAATGCCTTACACGGGCAAGCAAAGCAAATCAAGATCGTGAATCTTCCCGGCCTTAAAGAAAAGGGGGACATCATTGACTGGGCAAAGCTTGAAGGTTGCGGCAAAGATAAACTACTTCAAATTATTCAGGAGGCACCCACATGGCGACCGGAAGAATGGATGTCAAAAGAAATACAAAGTACAGATGCAGTTGATATATGGCCTGACCCAGTCCCTTTTTCCACATATTCAGCGCTTCCCTCCTTTCCTATCAACACACTTCCCCCTATAGGACAAAGTATCGTTGAAGAAGTGTCAGAAGTGAACCAAGTTGATGCTGGACTTACAGCGTCTATTTTCTTATGTGCTCTCAGCTCATCAACACAGAAAAAGTTTGAGGTGGATTTGCTCACACATAAGGAACCTTTGAATCTATACATTTGCTCAATATATGAATCAGGAAACCGTAAATCTTCTGTTATGTCTACTATGACAACACCAATTTATGCATATCAGCTTGAGATACAAAAAGAGACAGCTCCGAGGATAGCGGAAACTCAGAATGCACACAGGTTTAAAGAGGCAAGGCTTCAAAAACTTCAAAAGAAGGCTGCTCAGGAAGATAACCTGATTGAGCGTCAACGCTATGAAGACGAGGCCGCAGGAATAATTAAGGAGATGCAGGAAAACCCGGTTCCCAGCAATCCGTTATGTGTTGTAGATGATATCACTATGGAAGCGCTTGGTCTCTATATGTCAGGAAACGGAGAGAAACTATCTGTCTTTAGTCCAGAGGGTGGATTATTTAGTCTTATGGCGGGTCTCTATAATGACAAAGGCACTAATATTGATCTACCGCTGAAGGCATATTCCGGGGATGCATGGAGTTCTCACCGAGTAGGGAGGGAATCACGGACAATGCAGAACCCAGCTTTAACCATGTGCCTTGCGGTGCAGCCAGATGTTATAGAGGAAATTGGTAAGAACACTCAATTTCGGGGACGGGGGTTGCTTGCACGGTTCCTATATTCCTGTTGTAAGTCAACTGTCGGTTATAGAGTCCGGCAAAAAAAGGCAATACCTGCATCTCTTTTGGAAAATTATAATGAATTCATCATCGGTTTGTTGCGAGTACCGGCGGGTCTTAATACTTTGAGACTTACGCAGGAGGCACATGAAGCATGGGATGAGTTCTACAATGATATTGAAATCAGCATGAGGACTGGGGGTGACCTTGAATACATAAAGGATTGGGGTTCAAAACTTCCTGGAGCTGTTGCACGGATTGCTGGTTTATTACATTTTGCTGAATATGGCATCAGGGCATGTTATGAACCTATTTCTGTCAGTTCTGTCAGTGCTTCTTGTGCAATAGGAAGTAATTACGTGGAACATGCTATCGCTGCTTTTGGCCTCATGAAAGAAAATCCCAAGATCAAAACAGCAAAGACCATACTGTCATATATTCGAAGACATACTCCTGAGATATTTAAAGGAAGGGATGTACTTAGGAACACTAATATTGATGATATGAACATAGCATCGGAAGGTTTAAAAATTCTCATTGAAAGAGGATACATTAAATCAGTAGCACCTGAATATTCAGGTATCGGCAGACCTGAGGCAATGGCCTATGAGGTTAACCCTAAAATTAAAAATGTAAATGTATGAAAACCCACTGACAAAAGTGACAAAAGTCCTGTTTTGAGGGGTTTTGTCAGTATTGTCAGTGAAATATCAGGATATTCAAAATGAAATTATTTGAGAAGTATTGCAAGAAATATCAATCCAACTCAAGGAGCAAGGTAAAAGCTGCAATCATTTCAGCAGATGGTTTGCTTTATGAGTTCGAGGAGCGGGCAGCAATCATGGAATATGACGGAGGCTTGAGCAGAAAAGAGGCAGAGAGTGAAACTGTTAAGCTTGTTGTAACTTATTCATTAAAAGATGGACACGCATGAAGTTGAGGCAGGTGCAGGTATCAAGGCTGATCAAGCAGAAGGGAACGAAAAAATATGAAAAAACGTGAAAAACCACCCAAAAATGAAGTCACTTGCCTGACGAAACGACAGAAGAAATTTGCCGAACATATCGTAAACGGCCTGACACCGCAGACTGCCTATCTTGCAAGCGGGTATCGTCAAGGGTCAGTCACAGCGAGACCTTACAGGCTTTTACAGAGTGCAGAAATTCGGGAATACATACAGAGCCTTATTGACCCACACCTTCCGGCAATAATAAGGAATGACATTCAGCTTGCAAAGTTAAAAGTCCACAAGGGGGAAGGGAAAGACATCCCTCCATCACTAATTGAGGGGGCAAAAGAGAGGCTTTACAACCGCTCCTCCCTTGGGCCTGTAACTAAGAAGATTGAAGAACGTAAGGTCGAGGAATCACTGACGGTTGTTGACCTGTCAGGATATCGGTCAGACAGGAAAGAGGAAGCACAGACCGACAGCAATACGAGTAATTCAGGAAAGGAGAAAAGCCATGATCTACAGTAGTTTATACCGCAGATTAACCCGCTTGGAAAAGCAAGAGGTACGGGAACTCCGGAAGAAATATACAGACTTGGGACACGAGGTACTATCTCTGGAGGATTGCGAACGTCGTTTTGGGAAGGTAACAATATATCGGTTGCTGGACATTGGGATGTTGAACCGTCCACTGTTTCAGGTCGGGACACGGACGTATTACTCCGCAGGGAAACTGGAGCAGGCACTTGCCAGTATGTCCGCCTGCGAGGAATGTCCAAACATAAACAGGGGGAACTCAGAGGGTTGAAGGCTGAAGTCAACATAGACACGCAGGAACTTGTCAGGGAAATATCCCAGGAGGTCGTAAAGGCCATAAGACTTCTGTTATCCGGTAGGCTTGAGGATGATACCATACTGGACGTAGACGGCCTTGCAAAATACCTTGACGTTAAGCCAAACTGGATATATCAGCAGACCCATGTCAACGCTATTCCTCATCATAAGTTAGGCAGCCAGTTGCGATTCAGGAAGCAGGAGATAGACAAGTGGCTTGACTCCCATAAGTGTCCTGCCACCTCTCCCCCACCAGCTAACTTCCTGAGACGGATAAAATAATGGGTAGCCACTTCTGTATAAGGGAAGTTCCAAAGGATATTATAGTTAATAAATCAATAGGTTACAATGTGCTGTATACCAAATTGTATAGTTGAGAATGCCCTTGACAAGTATAACTATGTTATATATACTCTCCTCTATGCCTGAATGGACGCCTGAAAATATCAGAATCTTGAGAAAGACATATACAATCACAAGGCGCAAACTGGCTGAGTTGTTAGGCGTGTCCATTACAAGCATATATCAATGGGAAAGGGGGGTGAGAAAACCAAGTAAAACTGCAAAGATACTTTTGTCCAGAATAGAAGAAGATTTAAGAAAGGGGGTGAAATGATATGGCAAAAGGAATATATAAACGTGGCAACAGATATTGGATACGTTATGCCGGTCTCGATGGCAGGATCGTCTATGAACCTTCCGGAAGCACAAAGTTCAAAGACGCTGAGGCCCTGCTTATCAAGAGAAAGCAGGCAATAAAAGAAGGTAAACAACCTGAGATAAAGAAGATCGGTAATCACTCCTTCAAGGAACTTGCGGAAACTTACATTGCCTGGGTCAATGGCAGACAGAAATCAGCAAAGATTAAGGAATATATTATAAAGCAGCTCATCCCAACCTATGGAAACCTTCCTTTGAGAAGGTTTAGCACTTCTGTTGTTGAGCAATTACAGACAGACCTTATAAAAAGGGGTCTTAAGAATTGCAGTTGCAATAAAGTCCTGAATATCCTTAAGCACATGTTCTCTAAGGCTGCAGACTGGGATATGGTAGAATCAGAGGTCTTAAAGAATGTCAGGAAGGTCAAGCTATTACGGGATGATAGCGAAAGATTACGTTATCTGTCTAAGGAAGAGTGTCAGGCACTTATTAACGCCTGCGATCCCCACTTAAAACCCATTGTTATTACAGCACTCAATACAGGTATGCGGCGGGGAGAAATACTATCTTTGAGATGGGATAATATAGACCTTAAACACGGGTTTATCCTGTTAGATGTAACTAAGAACGGAGAAAAAAGGCAGATACCTATTCATGATACCCTGAGAAAAACATTAACTGGTATAACAAGGCGTATAGATATTCAGCATGTGTTCTATGACCCGATCACAGGCAAACAGTATAAAGATGTTAAGCATTCCTTTCAGACTGCTTGCAAGAGGGCAGGAATAAGGGACTTTCATTTCCATGACCTGAGACACACCTTTGCCAGTCAACTTGTCATGACGGGGGTAGACATTACTACAGTCGGCAAGTTGCTTGGCCATAAGACACTTGCGATGACTCTCAGGTATTCACATCTTGCACCTGAACACATGGTAAAGGCAATGGACATACTGGACAACGCCTTAAACGGAAAGATTAACTCAGTGGAAGATCGCTTGTTTGATGCGAAGTATACAAAAAGTATACAATTTGAGGTAAACAGCCTATGACAGCATTTCGTAACCCATTGATTTCATTGGTGGGCGATGCAGGTATCGAACCTGCGACCTCTTCCGTGTGAAGGAAGCGCTCTACCACTGAGCTAATCGCCCGGATTTTTGCCGTATTATTAACACAAGTTATCAGACCGGTCAAGGGAATTATCTATATATACAATTTGACAGACACTGTCATAATATTGTCGAAAACACGAAAAATCAGACAGCGCTCTTCGAATCACCTTTTCTAACATCCTGAAAACATAGGAAAATAAAATTTCTGCTAAAGTTTTCCATCTGGCATGCCGTTTGTATATACATTCAAGCAAAATTCTAACCCTACCTTCTAAAAAAAAGGAGATTATCATGAAAGAGCCCCTCAGCAATGTATCGAAGCAGATCAAAAACCTTGTAGATAAGAATGGCAGCATCACCCTCTTTGAATTAGAACAGACCCTTGACACCTCATACAATTTAATATTTCTTGCAATAGACAGTATGGTTACAAAAAATGAAATCATTTTAAAAAGGTGCGGAAAAGACTATTTTATCTCCAATGTTGCTACAGACGATAAACTACCCGCAGTTGATACTTATGTTAATGAGTTTCTATGTCAGGATGTTTAAGTAGTTATTTTTTATTAACTATCCATTCTGTTATTCTCTCTGTCCGGAGACTTCAAGCCCGGAATTTCAAGATAATCCATTACTACATTCATGCAACAATACAAATATCCTTACATATATATTTGTATCTAATACAAACAATATTCATTGTATAAAAAATATCTTGACAAATATTCTATATAGCGTGTATAGTAATAAATGTATGCTTAAGGAAGGTAGTACGCTCGACGAATTAGAAGATATTCTGGGTGGTCTCGAACAGCGAATTATGATGTATCGTAATAAGCTAATCGAGTTGCAGAAAAAACGTGACCGCCTTGAGGATGAGATTAAAACAGCGAAGAGATATCTTGAGTTAGCAGAAACTCTCTACAAGGTAGAGAGAAACAAATCCCGCGCCGCACAGCAGGCCCAGCCTGAAGATAGTGATAAAAGCGCATCGAAACAGGCTGAAGAAACTAAAGACCTTTTACTAAACCAATTCAAATTCTCCGGACTTAGCATACCCCAGGCCGCGTATCTTATCCTGAAAGAAGAAGGAAAGGCGCTTCATGCAAAGGACATCTATCAGCGTCTTCTTGAAGGCGGGGTTAAAATCAGGAGTAAAACACCGATAACATCTGTGTCAATATCTTTAAACAGGGACAAGAGGTTTCTGAGAGTTTCCCCCAACACATACAACCTCTCAGGAGAAGAGACACAGAATCACGAAAGGAGGTGATTTTAATTGGCAACAGCAAAGAAGAAGGCACCGGCTAAGAAGAAGGCAGCAGCAAAAAAGCCGGCAGCAAAGAAACCAGCAGCAAAGAAACCAGCAAAAAAGAAATAATGGTGTTGTTCAATCATGCCAATAAAGGGGGCTTTATGTTTTCTGTAAAGCCCCCATTTTTTTATGTATTCTTTGTAATGGAGAGGTTTCCTGCCTCAATCCACTTATCACTGCTGGCAAGAATAGCAGAGGCCAACCTGGTATTAAGGGTATGACCGGTACGGCAGGCTGTAACATGTCCTATAAACGACCTTGATAAAAGCGATAAGTCACCAATCAGGTCCAGCACCTTATGCCGGATAAACTCATCCTTAAACCTCAATCCGTCCCTGTTTAATATTCCGTCACTGTCAAGGATGATTGCATTCTCAAGCGAACCACCCTGTCCAAGACCTCTCTCCTTCAGGAAAAGGATGTCCTTCTGAAATGCAAATGTACGTGCAGGCGCTATTTCACTTATAAAACCATCTATAGAAGGATGATAGAGATACTCCTGTTTTCGGAGCAGCGGATGATCAAAATCCATAATGTACGTAATGGCAGGAAAAGGTGAAGGCTCAATCCTGATATATCCGTTTCCACCGTTTATCTCAATAGTATCAAGTATCTTTATATGGGGCCTGAGCTTATCCTGCTGCACTATCCCGCTCTGTAACATTAATTGAACGAGGGGCAATGCGCTCCCATCCATAATCGGGACCTCAGGTGCATCCAACTCAACATACATATTATCAATATTGAGTCCTGCTGCAGCAGCCAGAAGGTGCTCCACAGTCCTTACACTCGAATCATTCGAGCCAAGGGTTGATGAGAACTCTGTAGAAACTACATTCTCAGTCCTTGCTGCCAACTGAGTGTTGTTATCGCTCCTGATAAATATTATCCCGGTATCAGGGGGAGCGGGATGTAATCTCATTGATACCTTTACCCCTGAATGTAATCCTACACCCTTACAACCTACACTTTCTTTGATTGTCCTTTGATAACGCATAACTCCATAATTTAAGCAACATTCGTGCCATTGCATTCAAACCATAAATAATGAATATTTTCAATTAGATAAAGCATCTTTTTCTAATACCACAACTGTGTCATTAGCGCAACACCTGCTATATTGGTGTGTCAATCATGCATCACACGATCTTTTTATTGCCTTGACTTGAAATGCCCTTTTCTGATACAAACGCCTGTATGAAGATATATGAGATATTTAAGAGTATTCAGGGTGAAACATCGTATGCAGGCATAGCCTTTCTGTTTATCAGAACTTCAGGGTGCAATCTCAGATGTGAATGGTGTGACACGACATATGCGTACGATGAGGGAGAAGAATACTCTATTGATGAGATAATAAAATTGGCAGAGAAGTATGATTGCAGGAACGTCTTAATAACCGGCGGAGAGCCGCTATTGCAGGGAGAAACTCCCCTTCTTGCAGAATCCCTTGTCAAAAAGGGTTACAGGGTTCTCGTTGAGACAAACGGGAGCATTGATATTTCAGGACTCCATCCGGAAGTTATAAAGATTCTCGACATCAAGTGTCCCGGCAGCGGGATGACAGGAAACATCCTGTGGGACAACCTTAAATCACTATCCCCTGCTGATGAAGTTAAATTCATAGTTTCTGATTACAATGATTATGCGTGGGCAAAAGCCGTCATAGAGTCACATAACCTGCCGGATATCTGCACTGTACTGATAGCCCCTGTGTTTAGCCGGCTTGACCCGAAGAAGCTTGCAGAATGGATAATCAATGACAATCTTAATGTCCGCCTGCAGCTGCAATTGCACAAATATATCTGGGGGGCTGATGCCAGAGGTGTCTGACTCTTTTAATCACTGCAGCAGGATAGCCTTAAACCATTATGAAAACTTCCCTGTGGGTTCGTGGCTCATCCCAGGGGAAAAAAGAAAATATGTTCATGCAGTATATGCCTTTGCACGAACTGCAGACGATTTTGCAGATGAAGCCGGATATGCAGAAGATGAACGGGCACGTCTTCTGACTGACTGGGAAAAGAGGCTCGATGAATGCATGACAGGCAATCCCGTCCATCCTGTTTTTGTTTCGTTAAAAGAGGCCATCGGGAAATTCCATATCCCTGACCGGCTTCTCAGAGATCTCATCACAGCATTCAGGATGGACATTGTCACCAAACGTTATAAGACTATGCAGGATGTCCTGAATTACTGCCGTTATTCTGCAAATCCGGTTGGACGAATTGTCCTCAGCATCTTTGAGTACAAAGACCCTGAGCTGCACAGGTTGTCAGACTTCATATGCACGGCCTTACAACTTACAAATTTCTGGCAGGATATTGCAACAGACCTTGAAAAAGACCGTATATATATCCCGCTGGAGGATATGGAGAGGTATGGATACTCTGTCAATGACCTGAAATCTCATACGTTGAATCAACAGTTCCGCAAAATGCTGGCCGGCGAAATAGCCTTCACAAAAGACCTCTTCAGGAGCGGCCTGCCACTCTGCACAAGCGTAAAAAAAGGCCTTTCCGTTGAACTGCGGGCAATTTGTTCAGGCGGAATGAAAATACTTGAGAAGATAGAACAGAACGGATATGACGTTTTTAATAAGAGACCCGTCATAACTAAACTGGATAAAATATGGATAGTACTACGGGCACTGACTTCAGGACACTGACCATTGCAGGATAATCCTAAAGAAGCAACAGTTGGACACAGGATCACAAAGGAGAGCAACTCAAACTTCTACTACTCCTTTCTGACTCTCCCTTCAGAAAAAAGAAAGGCCATATACTCTGTCTATGCACTGTGCCGCTGCCTTGATGATGCGGCAGACAAATCAGACAACCGTGCAGAGGCCTCAGAGTCCCTCAACAAATGGGCGACAGAGATAAACAACATGTATGATGGAAAACCGTCTCACGCAGTTACTATGGAACTTAAACCCTTTATTGACAGGTACGGCATCCCGCAGAAATATTTTCTTGAACTTGTTAGAGGAGTTGAAATGGACCTGACTAAAGACAGGTACAGGACATTTGATGAACTGCACAAGTATTGCTACAGGGTTGCATCAGTTGTGGGACTTATCTGCGCTGAGGTCTTTGGATATAAAAATGCAGAAACACTCGGTTATGCCGTTGACCTGGGGATAGCAATGCAGATTACCAATATACTCAGGGATATAAAGACTGATGCAGAAAAGGGGCGCATATACCTGCCGGCGGAAGACCTCAGTAAATTCAATTACACTGAGGAAGAACTCCTCTCCTCCAGTTACAACAAGGCCTTTGTAGAACTTATGAAGTTTGAGGCACAGCGCGCATGGAGTTTCTACAACCGTGCAGAGAAGACGCTCCCGCGCGAGGACCGGCAGTCTATGGTCGCCGGAGAGATTATGCGGGTCATATACAGCAGGCTGCTGAATAAGATAGAGGCCTCCAACTACAACGTATATGAGAGCACCCCGCAACTTTCGAAATCACAGAAGATATACATTGCATTAAGTACCTGGATCAACATCAAATTAACGTGAATTTTCGGATGGGACAAGAAAAACGTCATTCCCGCGCAAGCGGGAATCCAGACCGATTGCCTGGTTCTGGATTCCCACTCCCCGCTTAAATAATGCGGGGACAAGTTCCGTGGGAATGACGGGTACTTAGGAGCGTTTTCAGGTGAACCGTCATATGCCGGGGCTCACAAAGGATCGTGAAAACGTCATTCCCGCGCAAGCGGGAATCCAGACCGAGGCCTGGTTCTGGATTCCCACTCCCCGCTTAAATCCTGCGGGGACAAGTTCCGTGGGAATGACGGGTACTTAGGAGTATTTTCGAGTGAAACAAGTGATCATCATAGGCGGCGGGCTCGCCGGCCTTACTGCGGCTGTTGAGCTCGCATCATCCGGCTTTCGCGTCACCCTTATTGAGCAGGGCAGATTTCTCGGCGGCAGGGCGCATTCTTTTATTGACAAACGGACCGGCCTTGAGCTTGATAACGGACAGCACATCCTCATGGGCTGCTACGAAAATACGTTCAGGTTTCTTGATACGATAGGGGCCTCTGACAAAGTATCGTTCCAGAAAAATCTAAGCGTTGATTTTCTTGACACGACCGGCAAACAATACAGGCTGGGCTGCCTGCCACTCCCTGCCCCCCTGCATATCCTGTCAGGCATTCTGAGATTTAAGGCTATAAGCCTTCCGGAAAGAATCCGCATGTTGAACATAGCAAAAGGGGTGCTGTATGACAGATCACCTGATTCATCACATGACATGACAATAACTCAGTGGTTGAAAATGCTGGGACAGGGGAAAAAGGCGCGGGAGACACTGTGGGATATAATCACCCTTGCAACGATGAATGAAGGTCCTGACAAGTCCTCAGCCGCCATCTTCAGGAATGTCTTAAGAAAGGCCTTTTTTGAAAACCGGCTCGCATCAAGGGTCGTGCTTCCTATCGTGCCTCTAAGCAGGATGTTCGCCGGAGATGCGGAAAACTACATCAAAAAGAATAACGGGTCCGTTGAGAAGGGAAGTCCGGCCTCATCTGTCATTACCCAAAATAATTCAGTATCAGGAGTCAGGTCAACCGATGGCCGTGTCTTTCAGGGCGATTATTACATCAGCGCTGTCCCGTACTATTCTGCTCAAAAATTTGCCGGTCTTGCCGGTACAGAATTCAATTCAGTCTGCAATGCCTCCAGCCTAAAGGCATCACCAATCATCTCTGTACATCTGTTATTCAATAAGCCGCTGATGAAACAGGCCTTTGTGGCATTGCTCAACTCACCTGTACAATGGATATTCAACAAGGAAAAGGTATTCATGGATTCAGCATACAGGGGGCTTTTATCCGTCGTGATCAGCGGGGCTCACGAGTTTATAAGTGTTCCGTCAGAAAGATTAGTGGAAATGACGTTGAGAGAGCTGAGGAAGGTATTTCCTGAGGCGGCAGGTTCCGGACTAATCTACTCCAAAGTCATCAAGGAGAGGCATGCCACCTTCTCCCCTGAGCCTGGCATAGACAAATTAAGGCCATCGCATAAGTCCCCTTTTAAAAACCTGTTTCTTGCAGGAGACTGGACCAGCACCGGCCTTCCGGCAACAATAGAAGGCGCGGTGCTCAGCGGCTATAAGTGCGCAGGGGAAATCATCAGCAATGTAGGCCGCGTATCAAAATGACGACATGAGGCCTGCCATGGCACAGGTGCACCATCATGAGCCGGCGGCTCACAAAGAAACGTGAAAACGTCATTCCCGCGAAAACGGGAATCCAGACCGATGGCTTGATTCTGGATTCCCACTTCCGTGGGAATGACGGGTAGACAGGAGCATTTTCAGGTAAACCGTCATGAGCCTCAGGCTCACCAGGGTTTACGAAAACGTCATTCCCGCATAAGCGGGAATCCAGACCGATGCCTGATTCCAGATTCCCACTACCCGCTTAAATCCTGCGGGGACAGGTTCC
>JADZCV010000021.1 GCA_020851375.1 Nitrospirota bacterium
TGCCGGGGGCGGGATTTGAACCCGCACGGGCCTTGCGGCCCTCGGGATTTTAAGTCGCAAACCGCCCCATAGCCTACCCCTTAACAACTCCATAAAACATTTGATCTATGCGGATGTTACAGGAAGATCCGCTGAAATGTCAATACACGTGCAGAAGTGGCAAATGTGAGCAGATTAAACGCTCACAGGCACATTTTCAGGCACAAAATATCCAGATCACTGATGGGGGCCGGGGGCATACCCCTTCCATAGGTGCCATAGGGCGGTAAACGTGTCGTAATCCGACCGGTGGGGCTGCCCAACAGTAAGTGCTTCAGGAAGAAGGAGGTTTCTAATGGGTAATCGTTCTGAGAGATGTTCAAGATGTCTTTTTGAAGATTGTATGCTTACGGATGAGATGTCTCTGTATTGTGAGGTCTCCGCATCTCCGCAAGGAGATGCGGAGACCTCACCTTTCCTTGAAAATAAGGCTATAGGAATATCTCAAACATTATCAAATAACATCTGCCCGAATATGTATGGCTCTATTGAGGTCTATGATGATATGTTTGGCGTTCATCATGGGGTGGTAAGGGCAAGGAAATGCGGAAGATGGGATTGTCCTGTCTGTGGGAATAACAGGGTCAAGAAGATCAGGAAGAGATTAAAGGGGGCATTATATTATCGTTTCAGGGAGGTTCAAGAGTGGGATGAGTCTGACGGCTGGAAATATCTCAAGTTCCTTACCCTTACATGCTATCATAATTTTGATACCCCCCAGGAAGCATATAAGGTAATGTCTGAGGGCTGGAATAAACTCCTTACTGCCATGAAAAGGAAGTTCGGAAATATTGAGGTCTTTAAAGTTGTTGAGGCCCATAAAGATGGCTATCCCCATTTCCATATCCTTCTATGGACGAAAAAATTTATCCCTTTCGATTGGATACAGGAGAAATGGGTCAAGTATGGCGTGGGGAAATTCGTCAACATCTCTAATAAGACAAAGAAGTTTGAAAACATAAAACATGTGGTGAATTATGTTACCAAGTACCTGATGAAGTCCGTCGGTGATGCCGTAAGCTGGTTTAAGCGGTGGAGCCAGTCCAGAGGCTTTCTCATGAAGCAGGACAAAATAAAATGGTGGACAGGCTACCACCTTCATAAATTACAGGATGTAGAATGGCTTTATGAGGAAGTGCAGGCGGCTGGCCACTGGGCGGAGTGGCATAAGGATATGCGGGGGTTTACGTATTTGGCCTTATGACGTAGGCGACTGTATTCAAGAAGGTTCTTGTTTTACAAGGAATCTCTAATCTGTTATGATTCCCTTCAAGTTATACTATATGACCATTGAGAAGCACAATATGGTTGGTGGTGGATTTGAGAGATGTATTTGAATTGGAGGGGGGAGAAAGTAAATTCAAAGGATTAGTATGGTGCCTCAGGGGGATGGTCTAATTCATTGAAAGCATATTGTTATCTGAGAGGATAATGAATGTAACGAAAAAAGTTATGTCTTATACGGCACTTGAAATTTTATGATGTTATATATTGATCCATATAACCATAGGTAGTCGAGGAGAGAATCATGAAGACAATCAGCATCATCGTATTCACGGTCCTGTTGTCAGCCCATGCGTTTGGGCAAAGCATGATCACGCACTCGGATGAAAAGTACGGCTTTCGTCTCACTCATCCCTCAGACTGGACGGTAAAGGAGGCGATGACCGAGGCAACTGTATTCAAAGCGGTCAAGAAGTTTGAGGACGGTCAGTTTCTCATGTTCACAGTCAATGCTCAGTTGCTAGACCGTAATGACTACAGCATGACCGACTTCACAATCCAAGACATCACTGGCTTCGCCAGAAAGATGTACGGAGCGGACAATGTTAAGGTGCTCGACTCCAGTCATGGCCAAGTTGGACAAGAATCTTCCATCAAGCTTCTTCTCGAGGCCCGCCCGCCCAACATTCAACCCGGATCGAGTACTCAACCTATGTCATCAGGAAACGATATCTTTACACCGTCACGGTGTCCTGTAACAAGCAAATATACCAACAGTACGCCCAACAGATGAAGCAGCTTGGCGACTCCTTCACATTCACCGGCTCGCCGAGCCCTGCCGTAAGCGGTAGCGCGCGGCCTCAGACATATGACACAGGGAACTACCGACTTGTAGTGAAAGAGCCCGGAGAAAAGCCTTTGCCGGCTTTTCTTAAAGCGTTCACTGGAACTTGGCTCAAATACCTTGCCATCGGCATTCTGTTTGCCGCTGGTTCTGTGGTCTGGGCCAAGGTCAAAGGTAAGAAGAAGGGACCGGAGACGCTGAACCAGAGCGAGGGCAGCGACAAGTGATAGCCGCATGTACACGGCCATTCCTTGCGCGTCACGCTGATCGAAATAAAGTATGATTACAACAATAGAAGATTATAGAGAAGAAATTTTAAGATTTAAGAGCGAAATTGGCCAGGAACGCGTAGCCCTTTTTAGGGGGCAAAGTAACCATAATTGGAATATCAAATCATCGCTTGAAAGGCATGGGATTGAAATAATTGAATGTGAGAAATACTATGGAATCATTGATAGATACAAACCCCTTATTAATTCTCTTATTAAAACTATCTATGAAAGAAGGTCAACAAAAAATGGATATCCATTTGATTTTAAGGAATATGAAAAAGGATCGTGGGAATTGCCTGAAATGGGGTATTTAGCATATTTAAGACATCATGGATTTCCAACACCTTTGATTGATTTATCAAGTTCCTGTTTTGTAGCGCTATTTTTTGCATGTGAAGATTTTAATCATGAAAAAAAAGAGGATGGCAAAGTTTTTTTGTACTTTCCTCCTAAAATTAGGCTTGGAGGGAATGAAATTCCTGACTTGCGAAAGATTGGCAGGTACGTTGAAGCAGGAAAACGCCACGTTGCACAGCAGTCACAATACCTTATTCCCATTGTATATGATCCTGAATGGAAATTTATTACATTCAGCAAAGTAATTGAAGACCAAAAGAATGAACATGTGCTACGAGAAATTATAATAAGCAAAGATGTTAAAGCCAAATTACTGAAGGAATTAAATGAGATGAATATCAATAGATATACATTGTATCTTAATGAGGATGCGTTAATAAAATCATTGGCCGACGAGTGGGCTTTAGAAAATGCATAACAATCAGTATGAGTGAGTACACTTGTAATAAGGCACTCTGGAAAGTAATCTTTACTGAAATTTCTTAAATATCGTATCCAATGCCTTATAAGCCTGAGACAATATAGTTCTTGAAATCCACAGGGATGTTTTAGAAAGTTTATCGAGGGCTGATCGTGATTCGTTATAATCAAGGTGTTCAACAGCGGCAGACCATAACACGATACCTAAGGAGCCATGTACTTCAATTCCTGATAAGGTGGCAAAAATTCTTGCCTCTGTGTCATCAGTCAGAAACCATGTTGCATTAAGTCTTTTTGATAGAATGATTGCAGCTGCCTCCCCTGAATCCAGTAGGGCGGAGGCAGATAAAAGTTCTGCCTGAGAGGTTTCATCGGATGATAATGGTTCAACACGTAACCAGTCGGGTCTTTTATTTTCCCATTGCGGGTATAGCTCCTTTAGTTCGATGTCTACGACTTGGGGAATATAGATATCCCCCGCTTTATCAAGTAAATTTAAGAGTCCTGCTTCCTGGAGATGCAGGATAGGGCCGGTATCACATACGATAGGGTTCATCTATTTTCCAGTTTTTGCCTTCAATGCCCATTCAATATCTTCTTTCATGAACTGTTCCATCAGCTTTAACCGGTTGTGGCGGATAAACTCCTGTAATGCTGTACGCATGAGCTCTGCTTCATCAGTAAACCATCCGCTCTTTACATAAGTTTCAACCTCTGCAACCAGTTTATCCGGAAGGGGGACATTTATTGTTTTCATACCTGTTACCTCCTCTTATGCTCTATGGCCCTAATATATCATAATTATAATACCTGCTACAATTCACATGGGGGCTATTGTCAAGAAAGATAGGCATAAATAAATCTTGACAGACACGCTAACACGTGTTAACGTTAAAACGTTATAATTTAGGAGGATAAAAAAGGATGAGGAAAAAACTGACGCTAACGATTGATGGAGATGTTTATGACATGCTTACCGAGGTTCCACGAAATATATCATTATCAGAAGTTGCCACCTTCTTTTTCAAGGCTTTTATTACAGATATAAAAAGAGGGCGTGAACTATCGCAAAAGGAATTTGATGAGTGGGTTGAAAGCGATCCGCAGTTAAAAGAGGTCAGGGAATATCTCAGGGAACGCCTGGGGCCTTCGGTCTGGAAGATCGAGGATACCGTAAATGACCTCAAGAAAAAGGTAAAGAGAAAGAAATAAATGAGTCATAAATCTCTGCCAAAGACAAAAGAGATTCAGAAGAGATTGTTGACGGTCAAAGAGGCCGCCGTCTATCTCGGACGGTCTTATCACGGTGTAATGGGGTTAATCCATGCAGGGAAAATACCCTATGTGAGACCTGACAGACACATACAAATAGACATATACGATCTTGAGAGATTTATCGAGCAACATAAGATGAGTTTTACGGAATAGGCATTTTAATTTCCATATAGAAAGGGGGTGAGAAAGAATGGGCAGTATTTATAAGAGAGGGAATATCTACTGGATCAAGTATTACAAAAATGGGAAACCATACCGGGAGAGTTCAAAATCTGACAAGATGTCCGAGGCCATCAGGAAGTTGAAACTGAGGGAGGGTGAAATCGCGGAAGGGAAGACCCCGAATTTGAGGGCTGAGAGGACGACCTTTGAGGAGTTGGTAACTTTCATATTGAATGACTACAAGGTAAACGGGAGAAGGTCAACCGACAGGTTGGAGCGGAGTATTGAGCATCTTAAAAGTTTCTTTTCCGGTATGAAAGCCATCAGGATCGCGCCTGACCTTATCGAGACCTATAAAGTGAAAAGGATCGAAGAGGATAAGGCTGAGAATGCTACCGTTAACAGGGAGCTTGCGGCATTGAGGAGAATGTTCAACCTCGGTGCGGATGTGGGAAAGGTGATTCGTGTCCCAAAAATAAAGATGCTCCGGGAGCATAACAGGCGTAAAGGATTCTTTGAGGCCGATGAGTTTCTTGTCCTGCGGTCTGCATTGCCGGTCTACCTTAAACCTGTTGTCACAATGGCCTATTATTACGGCATGAGAAAACAGGAAATCCTGAGTCTCCGGTGGGATCAGGTTGACCTGGCTGAGGGGGAGGTCAGACTCGATCCGGAGGATACAAAGACAGGGGAGGCAAGGCTGCTCGTCCTTAACGATGAAATGTTCAGTGTCCTCACGGCGCTGAAGCGGAATAGAGACCTCCGGTTTCCGGAATGCCCCTATGTATTTTATACAGAGAAAGGGGGCAGGATAAAGGATTTTAGAAAATCTTGGGATAATGCCTGTAAGGAGGTAAAACTTGCGGGGAGAATCTTCCACGATTTTAGAAGAACGGCCATCCGCAATATGGTTAGGGCAGGGGTGCCTCAGCACACAGCACAGCAGATATCAGGTCACAAGACAGATTCCGTTTTTAAGCGATACAACATTATCTCAAAAGACGACCTGAAACGTGCCGCGAGGCAGATCAGTATCTATCATAAGGTCAGGGCTGAGAAGGCCCTTGAGCCTGTAAGGGAGTATGTTGGTCAGGATGTCGCCGGGCACAATCCGGGCACAATGGGGGAATTGGTAGGCACATGGGAGGACGAGGGGTGATATCTAACTCCTTGTTTTATCTGGTGCCGGGGGCGGGATTTGAACCCGCACGGGCCTTGCGGCCCTCGGGATTTTAAGTCCCGTGTGTCTGCCAGTTCCACCACCCCGGCTACGGTTACACTGAAAAACGCCCATTTGCGGCGTCAGGAATTGAGATTTGGGCTTCAACGTACCAGTAAGTACGCCTCAGCCCAAATCTCAATTCCTTCCTTGCAACTGGACATTTTTGAGTGTAACCGTCAGTTTCCTTGATGTGACTTTCTCATCAAATACCTCGTATCTTTCTTGCACCTGGGCATTTTTGAGTTTTACCTGGCAAGTTTGCTCAGGTTTCCTCGTCATCGCCTTGCCTGAAGGCATTTCTTGCGTTCTTACTTTAGCTGCAAATGCAGTGTCCTTCCTTGCAACATGAGCTCATTTTTAACACATCATGGAATTTATTGTCAATTGGCAAATAATGTCTGTAAATAAGAATTGTGTAAAAATTGCAGGAAATGAATAGTGAAGACTTGCACTATTTTTGATAATATGCTTTTATATGAAATTGACTTCAAAAATCAAGAAAAGGAGTGAGGGTAACATGGAAGACAAAAGGCTTAAAATATTGGTGATTGATGATGACCAGAGTATGCGTGAACTTCTGGAAACTATCCTGAAAGACAGATACATAGTATTTACAGCCGCCAGCGGAGGCGCGGGTCTGAGGACCCTGGAACAGAAATATATTGATATAGTTCTGCTGGATCTTAAACTTCCTGACATGGATGGTCTTGAGGTTTTGAAGGCAATTAAAGACAAGTATTCTGATATAGAGGTCATGGTTATATCAGTCCTGAAAGATATTGATGTGGTTGTCCGGGCCATGAAGCTTGGGGCATATAACTATGTAACCAAGGATTTCAACCCGGATGAGCTGTTGACTCTTATTGACAGGTTGCGTGATCACATGGAGTGTACTAAGGAGCGCTTCTATCTGAGAAGTGAAGTGGAACAACTGTCTGCATCGGAAATGATAATTGGTCAGAGCGCGGTTATGCGTGATACATATGATACGTTAAGTAAGATTGCACAGCTTCCCTCCACTATATTACTTCTTGGAGACACAGGCACAGGCAAGAAGGTCATGGCAAGGCACATTCACAGGATGAGCAATCTGGGAGATAAACCGTTTGTTACTGTTGACCTGTCGTCTATCCCTGAGAATCTTATGGAGAGCACGCTTTTTGGCCATGAAAAAGGCGCTTTTACCGGTGCAGTAAAACAGAAGTATGGAAAGATAGAGCTTGCAGACGGAGGCACCCTTTTTCTGGATGAGATAGGATGCCTTAAGTACGAAATACAAAGTAAGTTATTGCGGCTTATCCAGGATAAGGAGATTGAGCGTGTTGGCAGCAACAGAACGGTCAAAGTGGATGTCAGGCTGATTATTGCCACGAATGTTGACCTTGCTGATGCCGTAAAAAAAGGTACCTTCCGCGAAGACCTGTACTACAGGATCAATGTTGTCCCGGTCAGGCTGCCCCCGTTAAGGGAGCGTACAGAGGATATACCTGAGCTTGTCCGGTGTTTCATGAATAAATACAGCAAGAGTTTCAGAAAAGATGTAAATAAGATCACAGATACAGCCCTGAGTATATTAATGAATTATAAGTGGCCAGGGAATATTCGTGAGCTTGAAAACCTGATGGAGCGGCTTGTTGCTATTGCTGATAATGATTTCATATCGCAGGAAGACATTCCGGTTGATTATTATATCAATGAAAAGGTTAAAGCCGAGACTGAAGAGGGTCTGCTGGACCGGGCGTGCAAGACGTTTGAGAGGAATTTCATTTTAAAAACCCTTGAACAGGAGAGGTGGAGCAGGACGAGGACGGCAAATATCCTTGGCATTCCGATTAGTACGCTTAAGTATAAATTTAACAGGCTTGATATATATAACGTCCTTGCTCAGAGGAAGAAACTGTCGAGAAGGTCGCGAATTATCAGGGGGGGTGCTAACGCATGATGGAGCGGACGCTTTCACTTATTAAACCGGATGGAGTCAGAAGGAACCTTATAGGAGAAGTGATAAAACGTTTTGAGTCGAATAGTCTTAAGGTGGTTGCTGCGAAGATGCTATGGCTTTCAAAGAAAGAGGCGGATGGTTTCTACATTGTTCACAAAGAGAGGCCTTTTTATGACAGCCTGACCACCTATATGTCATCAGGGCCGATAATTGCCATGGTCCTTGAAGGAGAGAATGCCATAAGGAAGAACAGGGATCTGATGGGGGCGACGAATCCGGCAGACGCTGCAAAGGGAACCATAAGGGGTGACTTTGGTGAAGGCATAGAGCACAATGTAGTTCATGGTTCAGATTCACAGGCATCCGCAGATTTTGAAATACCATATTTCTTTGGGAGTATGGAAATTTATTGAACCCTTGAACCCTGCATTATTTGGAGGTTTTGAAATGTATCCGGATGATTTAAGGTATCACAAAGATCACATGTGGCTTCGTGCAAAAGGCAATAAGGCGGAAGTCGGGATCACGCATTATGCCCAGGAACAACTTGGAGACATCGTGTATGTCGAACTTCCAGCGAAAGGTTCCGACGTTAAGATGAACGCAGTCATTGGTGAGATAGAATCCACCAAGACCACATCTGCAATAGAGGCGCCTGTAGGAGGCAGGATCATTGAAACAAATAATGCCCTTGATGATACCCCTGAAGTCATCAATGAAGACCCTTACGGAAAGGGATGGATTGCAGTAATTGAGATGGGCAATGTTGAAGAGGTTAATCTCTTAATGGATTCCAAAGAATATCAGGATTATATTGAAGAGGTTAAGTAGTTTGAGCCGTAATCGCCATGGAGAAAAATGTCTCAAAACAGCTTGACCTAATAAAACGCGGCTCAACTGAGGTCATATCAGAAGATCTCCTGAAGTCAAAGATTGAAAAGTCCCTCAAAAGCAATACCCCGTTAAGGATTAAGGCGGGCTTTGACCCCACAATGCCTGACCTTCACCTGGGTCATACGGTTTTACTTTACAAGCTCAGGCAATTTCAGGAACTGGGGCATCATGTAATCTTTCTTATAGGAGATTTTACAGGTATGATTGGTGACCCGAGTGGTGTTTCTGAGACGAGGAGGCCATTGACACGGGATGAGGTTCTGTTAAATGCTGCTACATATGAGAGGCAGGTATTCAGGATCCTTGATCCGGCTAAGACAGAGGTCGCATTCAACAGTCAATGGATGAGCAGGATGACCGGCGAGGATATGATTCATTTATGCGCCAAATATACGGTGGCAAGGATGCTTGAAAGGGAAGATTTCAAAAAAAGATATACGTCAGGACAATCTATCGGCGTACATGAGTTCTTATATCCCCTTATCCAGGGATATGATTCTGTGATGTTAAAGGCTGATGTCGAGCTCGGAGGGACTGATCAAAGGTTCAACCTCCTTGTTGGGCGTGACATGCAGAAAGAATACGGGCAGGAACCTCAGGTGGTGGTTACTATGCCTCTGCTTGAAGGTCTGGATGGCATCAAAAAAATGAGCAAGAGTCAGAAAAATTATGTGGGCATAGAGGAGCCTCCACGGGAGATGTTCGGAAAGATAATGTCTATAGATGATAAGCTCATGATAAGATATTACGAGCTGCTGACATCGAGCGATATGGATGAGGTCAGGACTTCTCATCCTATGGAGGCAAAAAAGAGGCTTGCTGAAGAGATTATAGGCAGATTTTATGAAAGGGATGCTGCAGTTAAGGCAAGAGAGGAATTTGAGCATGTATTCTCCGAAAGGAACAGTTTGCCGGACGATATCGCTGTATATGCCATGCCTGATGACAAAAGGTGGCTGCCGCATGTGCTGACAGCATCTGGTATGACGAAGAGCAACTCTGAGGCGCTGAGGCTTATAAAGGAAAAGGCAATAGAAATAGACGGAGCGAAGGTATTGCAAAGCGATGCAGAGTTGCAGCCCGGACGTGAATATATAATAAAAATAGGGAAGAGAAGATTTTTGAAAATAATCTCTTGACAAATGATTTCGGTTTCTTTAATATTAGCTTTCGCCTTTTGAGAAAGGCTTGGTTCCTTGACAGGAGCAGGTTGGTTTGTTAGAATTGATGCTCTGGAATTGATTGGTCTTTGAAAACTAAATAGCGTGCACTTTTTTGAGCGGGTTTTATAGTTTATTCGGAGAGTTTGATCCTGGCTCAGAACGAACGCTGGCGGCGTGCTTAACACATGCAAGTCGGACGAGAAAAGGGTAGCAATACCCCGAGTAAAGTGGCGCACGGGTGAGTAATGCATGGGTAACCTGCCTTGAAGACCAGGATAACCCCCCGAAAGGGGGGCTAATACAGGATAAGAAAGGGGGGACGAAAGTCTTTCCCTTTTAAAGGATCCCCGCAAGGGGTAATCGCTTCAAGATGGGCTCATGTCCCATTAGCTTGTTGGCAGGGTAATGGCCTACCAAGGCAATGATGGGTAGCCGGTCTGAGAGGATGGCCGGCCA
>JADZCV010000022.1 GCA_020851375.1 Nitrospirota bacterium
ACGTTCAGCAGTTTTCAGAAGAGGGGTATTTAAGGTGGGACTCCCTTGGGGAGTTCCTGGCGCTTGCAGTATCGCTTGAGCATCTGGCCATTACGTTTAACAACAAGAAGGCTCAGGTACTGGCAACAACGTTGGATCAGGCAAACGGGAAGTTCCTGGAGAGCAACAAGTCACCGGCCAGGAAGGTTGGTGAGATAGACAACCGCGGGAGTCATTTCTATCTTGCCTTATACTGGGCGCAGGCCCTGGCAGCTCAGGATGAGGACAAGGAGCTTAAGGCCCGCTTTACGCCATTGGCAAAGGCCCTTACAGAGAACGAGGCAAAGATAGCCGGAGAGCTGATAGCTGCCCAGGGCAAGCCACAGGATACAGGCGGCTATTACTTCCCTGACCCTGAGAAGACTTCAAAGGCAATGCGCCCGAGTGCGACATTCAATGCCGCACTGGCTGCCATTGCTTAATTGTGCACCATCATCAGGTTAAGACATCTCAGCAGAAGAAGTAACCTTTAACAGGGAGGTATCTTTATGAGACAGAGAATCTGTATGGTTGGAGCAATATGCTTTTTCATTATTTCGCTTTTCGTCTTTTCAGCGCCTGATGCAGAGGCAGTGACTGCGTTTGCCCGTCAGACAGGACTGGCCTGTTCCACTTGTCATTTCCAGCATTTCCCGTCACTCAATGCCTTTGGCCGTTCGTTTAAGTCAGGCGGTTATACTATGGTAGGCGGACAGAGTATGATCGAAGGGGATATGCTCTCTCTCCCGAGTACGCTGAATGCCTCCGTGATATTGAAGGTTCGGTATCAGAAGTCTAACGGAGACAGTGCATCGGGTACCAATATGGGGGAACTGCAATTCCCTGATGAGGCATCCTTATTCCTTGGTGGCAGGGTAGGAGAGAAAATCGGGTTCTTACTTGAGGGCCAGATTAAGGATAATAAGGCTCCGTTTTTTGCCTCATTTAAAATGCCCTTTGTACATGATATAGCAGGTTCGAAGTTCAGCATCATCCCATTCAGCACGGATTCGCTTGGCGCTGCCTTTGGTTTTGAGCTGTTAAACACCGGCGCCGTAAGAAATGTCCGGGTAATGGAACACAGAAAAGAATTATCTGCCCAGCAATTTGCGGGTACGGATGGTGCAGCAGAAGGTGTTGCATTTGTGCTGGCTAATAACAGGGGATTTGTAAATGCCTCTTTCTGGACTCCAAACAGCGGGACCGTTGCGGTTAATGGGTTCTCTCATTATCTGAGGGCGGCAGCAACACCGGCCATAGGCAACCTGGATGTTGGCGCTGGTATTCAATACTGGGGGGGTACATCCAGCACTGATGCCGGAGATACCGATACAAAGGCCCTGGCAATTGATGGCCAGGTGCAGGGCAATGTTGGCTCCATGCCCCTGGGTGTTTATGTTACCTATGCAAAGGCTGATAAATCAGGTTCAATACCAAATCAATTTAATAGCATTACCACGGATGATACGTCTGCCTTTTCCATAGCAGGTGAGATAGGTATTATACCTGACAAAGTTTCATTGACCGCAGCTTACAGGGCAGGGGATAAAGACGGTGACAGCGACAACGGTTTATTAATCGGAGCCTTATACCAGGCAGGACAAAACCTTCAGCTTCAGTTTAATCATACCCTCTATAGCGGTGATGCCTATGATCCCAAGCCTGCAGATGGTGATCAGTTAACAACCTTAGTGCTATTTGCAGCATTCTGACGTAATAAAACATAAAAAAGGGGGACAGCGACTATTTATTTTGCAAATCACAAAATAAATAGTCGCTGTCCCCCTTTTTTACTGCCCCTTTTTTACTTCCTCTTCAAAACCTCTTCAATTTTTCTGACTATATTATCCGCTGTCAATCCGTATTTTCTGAAAAGCTCATCAGGGGTCCCTGATTCTGCATAGGTATCATTAACTCCCACAAAGCCCATTGGTACCGGGCACTGCTCGCTTACAACCTGGGCCACGGCAGCGCCGAGTCCGCCTGCAAGGAGATGCTCCTCTGCTGTTACTATGGCCCCTGTAGTCTGAGCTGACTGGACTATTACGTCTTTATCTATGGGTTTTACCGTGTGCATGTCTATTACCCTGACATCAATGCCCCGCTCACTGCAGGCACATGCCGCCTCAACAGCCTCCTGTACCATAAGGCCGTTAGCGATTACTGTAACATCTATGCCTTCACGCACTATATTCGCCCTGCCTATCTTAAAGTCAGTGCCCTGCTGATAAATAACCGGAGCCTTTGGTCTGCCGGTGCGCATATATACAGGTCCTTTATGTTGTGCTGCCAGCTTCACTAAAGCCATCGTTGACAACTCGTCCGCCGGTACAAGGACAACAAAGCCGGGAAGAGAGCAGGCGAGAGCGATATCTTCAACCGCCATCTGGGATGCCCCGTCCTCACCAATGCTTATACCGCCATGAGACCCTACCAGCTTGACGTTCAGATGAGGATTAGCCACACTCATGCGGAGCTGATCAAACGTCTTGCACATCAGGAATGATGCAAAACTTGAGACAAAAGGTATTTTTCCGCAGGATGCGAGGCCCGCTGCTGTTGAAACCATGTTGGCCTCAGCAATCCCCATATTAAAAAATCTATCCTTAAACTCTTTGGCAAATAAGACACTCTTTGTAGACTTTGAGAGGTCAGCATCGAGGGCAACTATTGCAGGATTCTCCCTGCCAAGTTCAACCAGCGCTTTTCCGTATGCATCCCTCGTTGCCATACCATAAATACGCTTACATGACATTTCTATTCTCCCAACTCTCTCAGGGCAATTGCCATCTGATCACGTGTTGCTGCCATGCCGTGAAACTCGACATTATTTTCCATAAATGAGACGCCTTTTCCTTTTATTGTGCGTGCGACAATAACTGTTGGTTTTCCATTTGTTGCCTTTGCCTCATCAATCGCCTTTATAATCTGATTGAAATTGTGTCCGTCTATGTCTATTACATGCCATCCGAAGCTCTTCCACTTGTCAACTATCGGTTCCAGCTCCATTATATCCCTGATCCACCCATCAAGCTGTATGCTGTTATAATCAATAAAGGCAGTAAGATTATCCAGTCTGTAGTATGCAGAAGACATGGCTGCTTCCCATATCTGCCCTTCTTCCGATTCACCGTCACCTATCATGACATATGTACGATAATCCTTATTATCTAATTTACCTGCCAGAGCTATTCCGGAGGCTATGGACAGACCCTGGCCAAGTGAACCGGTAGATGCCTCCACACCGGGTAGTTTTCCCATTTCCGGGTGTCCCTGCAATGGACTCCCGAATTTTCGCAATGTAAGAAGCTGTTCTACCGGAAAGTAGCCGGAGCGGGCGAGTGCGCTATACAGCGCCGGGGCCGCGTGTCCTTTGCTGAGTATAAACCTGTCCCTGTCAGGCCAACCAGCATTTTTTGGATCATGTCTCATCGCCATGAAGTAGAGTACAGTTATGATGTCAGTTGCAGAAAGAGAGCCTCCGGGATGACCGGAATTCACCTCTGTAGTCATCTTAATTATGTCCCTGCGGATAGCCTGTGCTGTTTTTGTAAGTTGATTAATGTCCATATATTTTATCCCCTTTTTGCACTTAACAGGGATTTTGAATTATAATATAATTTGGCTGGTAAAGACAAGGATTTTCAGGTGAACGCCATGAGCCTCTGGTTCACCAGGGTTTATGAAAACGTCATTCCCGCGTAAGCGGGAATCCAGACCAGTGGCCTGGTTCTGGATTCCCACTCCCCGCTTAAATCCTGCGGGGACAGGTTCTGTGGGAATGACGGGTACTTAGGAGTATTTTCGAGTGAAGGGAGGATGTGACGATGGCGAAGGTAGGAGTAATTCTGTCCGGTTGTGGTGTTTATGATGGTTCAGAGATATATGAGAGTGTCCTGACATTATATTTTTTAGATAAATTCGGTGCAACACCCCTTATTATGGCCCCCAATGTAGAGCAGACGCATGTAGTAAATCATCTTACAGGGGAAGTTTCTCAGGGGGAAAGTAGAAATGTCCTCGTTGAGTCTGCAAGGATTGCGAGGGGTAAGATTAAAGATGTCAGAAATGTGAAGGCGGGAGAGTTGGATGCGCTGATATTCCCGGGTGGTTACGGTGCGGCAAAAAACCTGTGTACCTTTGCGTTTGATGGCGTTGACTGCAAGGTTAACAGTGATGTGGCAGGACTTGCTATGGACGTTTACAGCCTGGGCAAGCCGATAGGCGCCATATGTATTGCCCCTGTGATGATGGCAAAGATATTCGGAGACGCAACACCACTTGACATTACAATCGGTTCAGACAAAGAGACTGCGAATGCAATAAATGTAATGGGTGGACACCATATAAGCTGTACAGCCTCAAACATTGTCATTGACAGCAGACACAAGGTGGTTTCAACACCTGCCTATATGCTTGCCGGTTCTATAGGCGAGGCAGCAGACGGTATAGAAAAACTGGTGAAGGCTGTACTTGATCTGGTTAAGGGATAATGGACGACGAAAAGGACATTGAACTGGAAGATCATCCCGGCGAGACTGGAGAACCGGACGATTCTGAGGCTGCGGAATTGGACGGTTTAACCGGTGAGCCGCTGAACATCGGGGATATTGATGTGGTGATTCCGCAGGAGATGGAAGAGTCTGCCTCAGGCACATCATTAGCCAGTTATGACCCTCTTCAGCACTATATGGCAGAGATAAGGAGATACCGTTATCTTACCAAAGAGGAAGAGAGGAGGCTTGCAATTATGTACAGGGAGGAAGGGGACCTTGATGCCATATCGAAGCTGATTATGGCCAACCTTAAACTCGTTGTAATTATTGCAATGGAATATAAAAGGACAGGCATGAACATGATGGACCTGATTCAGGAGGGGAACCTCGGGCTCATGCAGGCGGTCAGAAAATTTGATCCTTACCGCAACCTGAGGCTTGTTACATATGCGACGTGGTGGGTGAAGGCGTACATGCTGAGATACATAATCAATAACTGGAGGCTCGTAAAAATAGGAACCACTCAGGCGCAGAGAAAACTCTTCTTTAATCTGATGAAGGAGAAGGCAAGGCTCGAATCTCTGGGATATGAGGCCGGACCAAAACTCCTGGCGAGCGAGCTTGGCGTGAAGGAAAAAGAGGTTATTGAGATGGACCAGCGCCTTGGAAGTCAGGATGCATCTCTTGATGAGCCCCTGTCGGAAGACTCGGAGAGCACTCTGTTAAGTGTTTTATCCTCAGGAGAGACGGCTGTTGATGAGAGGCTGGCAGATGAGGAGATATCTTCAATATTTAAGGAAAAGGTCGCAGAGTTTTCAGTGGAGTTAAATGAGAGGGACCGGGATATCCTGCAGACGAGGATACTGGCGGAAGAACCTGAGTCGCTTAGTGAAATTGGCAGGAGATATGACATATCAAAAGAACGCGTAAGGCAGTTGGAGGCCAATATCATTAAACGTCTCAGGGAATACCTTGAGAGGGAGGTTAAGGATTTTGATGCACTCAGGCCTGATTAACCTTTCCGGCAGGGTGGCATTGGTGACTGGTGGAAGCAATGAGACAGGTGCAGCAGTTTGCAGGGTCATTGCAGAGGCTGGTTCGTCAGTTGTCATCCAGTATTATAATGGTAAGGATAAGGCTGGCAAGACTTGCGAATATATCGGTTCCAAGGGTGGTGTGGCGGCCAATTGTTTTGTGGATTTATCAGACAGGTCATCCATAGATGAATTATTCAGCTTTATTAAAGACAAATTTGGCCGCCTTGATATACTCGTTAATAATGCACACTTCCCGATCACACGGAGTTTGGTTAAAGAATCTGAATGGGAAGGTCATCAGGAGCAGATAGATGTAATGATGAAAGGCACATTCTATTGCTGCAAAAGGGCAGCGTTGTTTATGGAGGAGAGCGGCGGCGGCTCTATAATCAATATAATCTCGACCCTGGTTGATCATCCTGTAAAAGGCTACAGCAGTTTTATAACAGCGGCATCAGCACTGACAGGTTTCACAAAGAACCTGGCTGTTGAGGCTGGGGAGAAAGACATCCGCGTCAACATGATTGCCCCTGGCTTTGTACTTACCGGACATGCACCTTATGCCCCGCAGCATGTACAGGATGCGATTTCAAATGCTACCCCGCTTGGACGCCTTGCCACACCAGACGACATAGCAGGTGGAGTCCTCTTCTTTTCCTCAGACCTTTCACGATTTATCACAGGTCAAACCCTTGTCATTGATGGCGGTTACTCCCTCTCCGGGATGCCGGCCTGATCATACCACATCCTTTAATGTTTGTTTAATATCCATTAAATATAATTGGTACTGAAACATATTTATCAGGAGGTGATTCAAATGGATAAGAAAAGCAGGAAGATGCATATTGTCCATACTGTTTTAGGGATTATTTTTATAGCGCTTATTCTGGCAAGTGCAATCCTTCTGCCGCTTCATGATGTAAACGGCAGAATTATTTAATCCTGATTTAATGTGGACTTATTATAATGGTATACATGTTTAGAATAAATCAATCAGGAGGTGATGTAAAAATGGATAAGGATATAAAGATTGCCCACACGGTACATGCAGTAATAACAATAGTATTTGCTGTAGTCCTGTTGGCAGGCTCAACCATAATATAATTTCTCAAATGCTTACCCTCCCCCCTGTCCCCTTCAAATGAAGGGGATGGGGGCTCTCCGGCAGTTTTCTTCAATATTATTTATCAAGTGTGATATATTATGAGCCATGGCGCGTTTGATCAAACAAAGGGCCGGGAAGCTGGGGCTTCCTCCGGGGACGCTTGTTCATATTGGAGAAAAAAGCGGCAAAGATGTCAACATCACGGTCATAGATTACGATGAGTCGAATCTTCAGGAAGCAGAGATAAAGACTATAGATCAGTGCATACGTTTCAAAGACAAGCCTACAGTGACGTGGATCAATGTCGAGGGACTGCATCAGTCAGAAATCGTAGAAAGCCTGGGCGCCTGCTATGGACTCCATCCCCTTGTCATGGAGGATATACTGAATACGGATCAGCGGCCGAAGGTAGAGGATTACAAGGACTATTTATATATCGTTCTTAAGATGCTTCACAATGTCAATGGAACGGAATTTGTATCTGAACAGATAAGCCTCATCCTCCACCCAAACTTCGTAATCTCTTTTCAGGAAGGGATAGAGGGAGACGTCTTTGGCCTTGTCAGGGAAAGGCTCAGAGGAGGCAAGGGGCGCATAAGGGGAATGGGGCCGGACTATCTCGCATACACGCTGATTGATGCAATAGTGGACAACTATTTTTCGATTATGGAGGAGATTGGAGAGAGGATCGAGAGGATTGAGGAGGAACTTGTAACCAATCCTAAAAAAGAGACCCTGCACAGGATTCATGAGCTCAAGAGGGAGATGATTTACCTTCGAAAGGCTGTATGGCCTTTGAGGGAGGTAATCAGCACGCTTGAGCGGGGAGAGTCTCCAATTATCAGGAATACAACTTCCATCTACTTACGGGATGTTTACGATCATACTATTCAGGTCATTGATACCATAGAGACATCTCGAGATATGTTATCAGGCATGCTCGACATCTATCTATCGAGCATAAGCAACCGTATGAATGAAATAATGAAATTCCTTACCATCATAGGCACTATCTTTATTCCATTGACATTTATCGTTGGCATCTACGGCATGAACTTCGAGTTTATGCCTGAGATACGGTGGCGGTACGGCTACTTTGCAGTCATGGCATTCATGTTGGGCATTGGTGTATTTATGCTTTTCTATTTCAAGAAAAAGAAGTGGCTTTAGCGGAGATTTCAGATGTGTGAGGGAAAAAGGGGCATAAAAGTAAAGGGGAGTACGGAAACAATTGTCCCCACAAAGCTCATCTGTCTTGGCAGAAACTACAGGAGGCATGCCGAGGAATTAGGGAATGCTGTTCCTGAGAAACCGATAATCTTTCTGAAACCCCCATCTTCACTGATTGTTGAAGGTGATAAGATAATACTGCCGCCCCAGTCTCAGGATGTCCATCACGAGGTAGAGCTCGGGGTTGTGATAGGCAAGACAGGGAGATGCATTTCACGGCCTGAATCAGCGGGATATATACTCGGATATTGCATATTTCTTGATATCACGGCACGGGACATTCAGAGGGAGGAGACAAAACGGGGCGCGCCCTGGGCGCTTGCCAAGGGGTTTGACACCTTTGCCCCGGTATCGCAGATTGTCAGAAATGAAGATATCTCACATCCGGAAGACCTTGCCATAAGACTATGGGTAAATGATGAACTCAGGCAGGACTCAAACACCCGTTTCATGATATTCAGAATTGGAGAGATCATTGAGTACATCTCCTCTTACATGACCCTTGAAGCCGGCGACATCATCGCAACCGGTACGCCAGAAGGAGTGGGCCCGATCAGAAAGGGGGATGTTGTAACCGCAGAGATCAGCGGAATTGGCAGGATAAGGTTTGAGGCGGAATGAAAATCCCCCGGATGAACCGTCATGAGCCCTTCGACTGTTCGGCACGCTCACAGCTCAGGGCTCACAAAGGGTCATGAAAACGTCATTCCCGCGTAAGCGGGAATCCAGACCGAGGCCTGGTTCTGGATTCCCACTCCCCGCGTAAATCCTGAGGGGACAGGTTCCGTGGGAATGACAGAAATATATTGGATGATGTATCTAAATATATTTCTGTGTGTACTTTGTGTCTCTGTGGTAAATAACGGAGATTTTCAGGTGAACCGCCATGTGCCCTTCGACTGTTCGACACGCTCACAGCTCAGGGCTCACAAAGGGTCATGAAAACGTCATTCCCGCGTAAGCGGGAATCCAGACCGAGGCCTGGTTCTGGATTCCCACTTCCCGCTTAAATCCTGCGGGGACAGGTTCCGTGTGAATGACGGGTACTTTGGAGTATTTTCGAGTGAATTTCAAAGATATCCTCATATTCGTTGCAGGCACAACGCCCCAGATAATTACAGAGACAATATATGCATTATCACAAAAAAAGCCACCTGTATATGCAGATGAAGTGATCATAATTACTACTTCTGCCGGCAGGAGGAGGATTGAAAATGCCCTAATAAAAAAGGGTATACTGAAGAGGCTTGTCAGGGAATATGATCTGCCGGATATCAGGCTTACAGAAACCTCCTTTATCATTGTAAGAGATGAGGCGGGCAAAGAGATTGATGATATCAGGGGTGAAGAAGAAAATGAGATTATGGGAGATCTTATTACATCCCTGATACAGAAGTTGACTGGAGACAATGGCACAAGGCTTCACTGCTCCATCGCAGGAGGCAGAAAGACGATGAGCTTTTATCTCGGTGCTGCACTGCAGCTCTTCGGCAGACCCTGGGATAAACTCTACCATGTCCTTGTTAATCCTCAGTTTGAGACCAACCCTGAGTTCTTCTATAAGCCGAAACGGAACAGGATGATTGAGTGCAGGCAGCCTGATGGGACTACAAAGCAAATCAACACAAAGGATGCGGAGATTTATCTTACAGACCTCCCTTTTATCAGACTTGGCAACAGGCTGTCACTAACCGGAGAGGGTTTCGGGGAACTCGTCGCTGAAGGACAGCGTGATATAGATACAGCAGCCATCCAGCCTGAGCTTACCGTGAACCTTTCAAAAAGAGAACTTCGCATCGGAAAGACAACTGTCAGGATGACCCCTGTCCAGCTTGCCATATATACAGCATTCCTGAGACAGAAGCTCGATTACTGCTCCAGGACTGCCAGGCAATACTGCCTTGAATGCACAGAGTGTTTCTGCTCCATTATCCATCTCAAAAAGAATATGATCAGGACCATCGCAGAGGATTACAGGAAGATCAGCCGCTGCGATGCGACTAAGGCAGAAGAATGGCGGGATAGATGGTCAGAAGCCCCTGCCTTCGTCAGCATGGTTACACATAACATTAGCAAGATTAGCCGCGCCATTAGGAAAAGCCTCGGCGATACACCCCTCCTACCATACTACGCGATAACGAGTGATAGAAAATATGGTGACACGCCATATGGCGTCAGAGTGGAAAAAGAGAAGATAAGGATAGGATAATTCCCTTATAATCTCTTTCATAATCGTTAATTATGCTGTATATTTTACGATGATGTCGCAATAAATGCAGCAGTATAGGTTATTGTCGGACTATCGCGGGAATGAAATCAAGAAGGTGGGAGACCCTGAGATCTGGGTAATCCCATCCTGCCATCTGTTTACCTGACAGAAATATTTCAGAAACATTTCTCCTGTTGCAATTAAGATCATAAAAAGGTAAATTTGTGGCTATGGGTTGTTTGTGTGTGGCCTTGTATTCGTGTAATTAACGGAAGGGCGTTAGCAGAAAATCCACGCTATTTTTTACGTACAGAGGTCTGAATGAATCATAGAGTATATCAAAGGATAGTGTCGGCGGAGTTGCTGCATGGGAGGGAAATATGATTCATAAGGTTACTTTTGAAATCGAAACAATCACTCCCATGTTTCTGTCAGGTGCAGACCAGGGTAAGGCAGAGCTAAGGGCGGCAAGCATTAAAGGGCTACTTCGATTCTGGTGGCGGGCATTGCAGGCGGAACCGGATTTAAACAAACTTCGTGCAAGAGAGAGCGCTATATTCGGAAGTTCTGATGAGAAAACAGGAGGGGGATGTAGTTTTGCTATACGTATTAACCATGATGGGAATTGTGCGCCTGTCCCTAAGGGTTTGCCTAATAAGGATAACATCCACAAGATAATGGTTACCAGCAGGACACGAAACAGAACATTTCCTATCAATATCCTGGAATACTTAGCCTACGGGCCTTATGATCCAAAATCTAAGAAGCTGAGGCAATACATTGATTCAAAATCAAAATTCAATCTGATTCTTAATTTTCATAAAGATAATTATATTGACGACATTTATAGGTCCATACACGTATTTTCTCTTTTCGGTGGAATAGGTTCACGAAGCAGAAACGGATTTGGGAGTTTTTTTATTAGTAAAATAGAAGGTGGTGGGCGTGAATCTAACACCATAAGTTCTTCTACAAGCCAATATTCCACTGATTTTTTGAAGAAACTAATTCATGATAGTGAAAAAGACGTTTCATATCCTTCTTTTTCTCATGAAACGAAAATCTTTCGCGCCAAACAACCAAAAGATACCTGGGACGAGGCATTGGCAGATGTGGGCAAAACATATAGAGGTATAAGGGTTGGGGATAAGAAACTAAATGGTTTAGTGTTTGAAAGTAAACACAGTTATAATAAAAGAGAATTTCTAGGGGCTCCGCTTGATCCATACAATGAGAATTTCCACTCCTTACTCGAACGAAGGGCAAAGCCATATTTTATTAAGATAGCTAAGGAGGGCAATCAATTCCGGTCATATATTCTTTACTTGCCATCCCTGTATTGTGAAGGGTTAGAAAATGACAGAAAAAGCAAAAGGATTAACAATCATCCTGATCTAAACAGAGAGTTTGCAAAAGTTTGCAACGAGTTTAACAAATTTATTGGTGAACATATGGAAATAATTTTATAGATCATGAAGGAGAGTGATATTAATGAACAATGTTCTTCTGATCAGAAAAATCCAGGCACTTCTTCATGACCCTCCTGAGAAGCCCATAATTCTCGGTAGAATAGGCCATGAAGGCAGGGCTAAAGAGATAATGAGAGAGCTTATAGGCGATGCGGCCGCGATTCCCGAAGATATTAAAACTGCCGATCATATTGCCTCAGCTGCCGACCGTATCAATCTGCCGAGAGATGAGCGATTTATATCTGATTTTCTCAGGAACCCTGAGATAATTCACTCCCTGTCAGGAAAAGGGTTTAATCTTGGCAGTCTGGCGCAAATAAACATAGATCACATAACTGATGATGTGGACAGGGCAGTGGGAGAGCTTGCTGATAAATACAGGGGGGACTCAGAGAAGATTTATTTATCCCTGTGGAGAAGCCTCGTTGATATGTTGATTGAAGATGGTCAATCAAATTTAGGTCAACTCTGGGAGCTTCTTCCGGCAGATACGAGGATCCCTGATCATTCTATATGGGAGCATAAACGCGTCACATCAGCAATTGCCGGGGCATTGCCTAAACCTGCATTCCTCTTATTTGCTATTGGGCCTGTTCAGGAGTTCATTGCGACCGCACGAAAGACTCAAGACCTGTGGGCCGGCAGTTATCTTCTGTCGTATCTTTCCTGGAGCGCGATGAAGGTGGTCGCAGAGGAATTTGGCCCAGACTGCCTTATATTCCCTGATCTCCACAGACAGCCATTTGTTGATAAGTGGCTTATTGAAAAAGGCCTTGAAATTGATGCACTGGGAAATGAACTGCTGTCTTCCCCCACTCTTCCGAATCGTTTCCTGGCGGTCATTCCGGCAGAGTCAGTGAAGGATATTGCTGAGAAGGCAAAGAAACATGTACAGGAGACCTTTGCTTCTGCGTGTCGTGCGGTAAAAGAAAAGATGTCAGAGAAATGCGGCATACACCCATCGGCTGAATGGGATGAAATATGGCAGAGACAGACGGATGATTTTATAGAGACCTACTGGTCTGCGACTGTCATTGATGAAGTAGAAGATATTGATGGCTTTATCGCTGAATATAAACGGTTGATGGGAACCTCAAGTGAATGGCCGTTTGATAACCTGCTCAGGGCTTACGAGAGGGGTTTTAAGCCCAATATAGGCACTGTGTATGCTCAGATTTACAGGCTTACTGAAAAAACGCTTGGCAGCAGAAAAGCCATCAGGGATTTTAAACAACAGGACGAGCCGAATCACAAATGCACGTTGTGTGGCTTAAGGGAGCCTGTGCATCCCGGGATGTTTAACAATCAGACTTGCAGGGAAGAATTCGGGGCGTTAACAGGGTTCTGGCGGGAAAACGTGATGCCAGCTTTCCCGCAGATCAGGCGAACTGAGAGGTTATGCGGTATTTGTGTAACGAAACGGCTTGCGGCATCGTCTTTTTTCAGAGAGCAGATGGGACTTGATATCTCCAACTCATTCCCATCCGTCAGCATGGTAGCAACAGCTTCATTTAAAGAAAAGGTTATAAAAAATATTTCTCATCCGGAAATCAATACAAGAGCAAACGAATTTATTTTCATTTTAAACACCTTATTTGAAGGTAAGAAGGAACGTATGAACGGCGAACCACTTCCGATGGTGCGACGCATGTGCAATAATCCTGGAACAGTTGCGTTGGAAAATAAAGATATCGCTCATAAGTTTGCGTCTATAGAGGGCGATTGGCTCTACGAAGATTCTTTCAGAGAGTCGCTTAAAGATGATATCCCTAATTACTCAGAAGAACTGTGCAATGCAGCTCAAGCAGCGCTAAAAAAACTCCTTCAGGCGGCAAAGAAAATTGATATTGATCAACCATCAAAATATTATGCAGTGTTTCTCATGGACGGCGACAACATGGGCAAGTGGCTGTCAGGAGAGAATGCCCCAACGATTGGGGAAATTATGCATCCCATTGTCAGAGACGGCCTTGAACCCAAAGAGTGGGATACTCTTCTTACGATGAAACGGCCTCTCAACCCCTCCCTTCACCTTGCCACCAGCAAGGCACTGAGAGACTTCTCCCTTCATGTTGCAAGGGAGATTGTAGAAAAAGATCATCTCGGTAAACTGGTCTATGCCGGCGGAGATGATGTTCTGGCGTTTGTGAATCTCAAGGATTTACCAGAGGTAATGAGAAAGTTGCGGGCCTGTTTTTCAGGGAGTTTGATCGTGAATGAAGAAACCAGCAAGGTTGATATTGATTTTAAAGAAGGGCGGGGATTTATTCCTGTTGATGGGGAGGGTGTGCCGCTTAACATTGAGAATAATAAAAATAAAATTAACGGCTTCAGACTCTCAATGGGGACAAAGGCAACGGCAAGCATGGGGGTTGTAATTGCTCATCATAATTCCAACCTTGCAAAAGTGCTTGATGATGTAAGACGTTGTGAAAAGGAAGCTAAGAACTTGAAAGACAAAAACGCTTTTTGTATCTCCCTTGCCAAACGCTCAGGCGGCACAGAATCTGTCAGTGCAAAGTGGTATTATGATTCCGAAAAAGAGGGGATTTTTGAGCCAATTCCTCTCCTCAGGGAATGGGCGGATGCTTTTTATAATGATCACATGTCACCAAAGATGGTCTACACCTTTAGAACAGAGACGACGGGATTGGAAGGGAAAGATTTGCCTCGTGGGGCTGTTAGGCATGAACTCCTTCGTATAGCCGACAGACAGCGGATTAAAAAAAACAAAGGCTTCAATAAAGAGACAATGGAGAAAATGGTTGTACGAATCATAAAGTTTCACGAATCAGGGCTTAGCCTGGAGAAGGTTAGCGTATTTCTTTCTGTAGCTGCATTTCTCGGACGGGAGGGGAACAGGTGAAGTTATTCATAGAGCCGAATGATGTCCTCATGTTCAGGGATGGAAGGCCGTTTGCGGGTGGAGATGACCATTTTGCTCGTGGAGTATTCCCCCCATCGCCGGCCACGTTCTATGGGGCATTCCGCTCCCATATCCTGAGCCATAACTGGCCTGAGTTTAACAGGTTTAAGTCTGAGCCGGAACAAATCCCGGAGAATGTGCGGACTGAAATAGGAACACCAAATGAATTAGGTATACTTTATATATGTCAGTTTACGCTAGCGAAAAGAAACGCCAGTGGCATTAAACAGTTCTTCCCCATGCCAAAAGATGTTGTGAAGGAGAAGGGCAGGGAGGAAAGTAAATTGAACCTGTTAATGCCTAAGGACTTATCAGGGAGTAAAACGTTGACAGATATGCCGTATGGATTGAATAATATGTGGCTTCCTGTAGAGACCCCGAGGGAAGCTGTTTCAGGATATTTGTCGTCAGAAGATATGAGTAAATATCTGTTTGGGGAACCGCCCTTCAAATGTATAAATCAGGATGAGTTATTTAAGAATGAAGAACGAACAGGTATCCAAAAAAGCAGAATGACACGAAGTGTTGAAACAGGACGGCTTTACAGTGTTGAGTATTTCAGGTTGAATGAGGATGTTGGTTTTGCGATTGACTTTGGGAATGCATCTCTGATTCCGTCTAACGGTATTCTTCGGCTTGGGGGCGACAACCGTTCAGCCCGATATTTAGTAACATCATGGGATGAGCTTTCTACAGACCGCATAAGGAAGAAGATTGCCGACACCAAACGTTTCAAGCTGGTGTTAACTACTCCCGCCATATTTAATAAAGGCTGGTTGCCTGGCTGGATAAATGGTGATACCAGGCAAGGTCAGATTGAAGGTGCCATTGTGAAGTTGGTCACCGCATGTGTTGGAAAACCAATAGGCATCGGTGGTTATGATTTTGCTAACAATAGGTCAAAGGTGATGAAGAAGGCCGCACCAGCCGGCAGCGTGTATTATTTTGAATTTGTTAATGGCAGTGTTGATGCTCTCTTCGAAAAGATGTGGCTTAAATCAATAAGCGATGAACGGGCAAAGGAAGGATTTGGGATAACATTGATAGGAGGTTTTGACTATGTTTAAAGAGGCAAAGGTGATGTTTATTTATACGGAAACGTCGCTCCATTGTGGAAGCGGTACAAGTCTCGGCGTCATTGACCTGCCGATACAACGGGAGAAATATACGGATTACCCTGTCTGCCAGGCATCAGGAATAAAGGGTGTGGTTAGGGAATGGTTTGATAATAAGTATGGCGAAAGGGACTCCAAAATCAAATATACCTTTGGCCCGGACTTCGGCAGAGGGGACAGTGAGGCACATGCAGGAGCTGCTACCTTTACTGACGGACGTCTTCTGTTATTTCCTGTCCGTTCCCTGAACAGTGTCTTTGCCTATACTACATCTGTCTTTGCATTAAGCAGGCTCAGGAGAGATTTAGAAATGGCAGGGGAAAGTGTTGGGTGGAAAGTTCCGGCAGAGTCTGACAAGATATTGGGTGTTTCGGAGAGCAAGGTTAAGACAGGGGACAACAAAGTGGTGCTTGAGGAATACACCTTTGATTTTCAGCTGGATGAAGGTGTTAAAGCAATAGCTGAATGGATTGCATCCAATGCCATCCCGCAAGGAGATGAGTATAACTTCTGGCGTCAAAAGGTAAAGACAGATTTAATAATACTGCCGGAAGATGCATTCGGGGACTTTGTAAAACTTTCAACTGAGGTTCAGGCAAGGATAAGGATTAACAATGATACAAAGACCGTGGACAAAGGCGCATTATTTTATGAAGAGGCATTGCCGTGTGATTCACTGCTTTACTCTGTGGTAATGGCGCATGATCCTGCTTGTGATAATGCAAAAAGGCCGACTGACCTTCAGGACTCGACGGATGTAATGAAATTTGTAAGCGAAATAAAAAGCAAACGCCTGCAATTTGGTGGAGATGCTACAATCGGCAAGGGCATCGTGAATGTCAATTTCCTGAATGGGAGGTAATAGCTATGATAAAGTCAAAAGAACAAGAAAGGGCAAAGAAGGCATGGGAATTGGCGAATTCAGTTTCTGTCGGCATAATAGATAAATATTCATCATTAGCCAAAAGCGCACCGGTTATGATACTTACAAATGGGCTGGGGCAGACACTTGCTTTTTTCATCTCAAAATCCAACGGCAAAAATGAATACACTCTCCTTTATCGACATATTAACGAATGGCTTGATGATAACATCTCGTGGACGCCAAATAATGAAATTGGTAATGATTTGATTGAAAAAGTGATTAATGAAAAATCTCAGATTTATAGAATGGTTACAGAAGAGACATTAGCTTTTCTCTCATGGATTAAGAGATTTGCAACAGCCTTAACGCCTGATACAAAGGAGGCAGCAGAATGAAGCTTCCACTACCTGGGGATACACGGTCAGTGTTTAAAGATAATAATGTTCTTTTCAAGACAAGCAATCTCGGTTTGTTGTTCAATAAGTATGTTAACTCATGGCAAAACGGTTGGCAGATGACGGAGGAGGATTCTAAGAAATTCCGTCAGTCTGTGTCGGATATTAAATTTTCGAAGGAATATATTGAAAATGTGTTAAAGCGCCAGCAGATGATGATTAATAACTTAAAAGATTCCGGCTGGCATGTTGAATTCTTCACAGCAAAAACCGACAGCCGTCTTATCATTGGCCTTGGCGGCACAAGTGTGATTGAAACAGGAATGACACTACACCCGTTATACGGCTTTCCATATTTGCCCGGCAGCGGACTGAAGGGACTGGCAAGGGGATATGCTGAAATAGGAGTTGAGTCTAAGCCGTCAGCCGATGAATTGAGGGAAGTGTTTGGTTCTGAAAAGAAAGACGCTCCTGCTGTCAACAACATACAGGGAAAAGTATTCTTCATGGACGGATTACCAGCAACCTTTCCAAAACTTGATCTTGATATTATGAACCCGCACTATGGCGAATATTATCGGGGAGGAAAACCCCCGGCAGATTATCTGAACCCTGTACCTGTAACATTTCTAACTGTTGCATCTGAGCAGCCCTTTTTATTTGCCGTATTTTCAAGGGATAAAGCCCTTTCAGAAAAAGCAAAACAATGGCTCACCGGCGGTCTGACCGATCTCGGGGCTGGTGGTAAGACAAATGTAGGTTACGGTTATTTTAAGATAGACGTCACATTGCAAACACAGTCTCAGCCAGGTATAGCAAAGGTAACCAAAGCCTCTCCAATGGATGCCTTATTGGAAAGGGTTAAACAGTGTCGTCAACCAGGCGATAAGCACATTCTTCAAAAGGTATTTGATGATGCATGGAAGATAGAAGGTTTAGACAGGAAAGAATTATTAGGACAGATAAGACTACAACTCCCTGATACGATGAAGAAAAACGATAAAATAATATCGTTTCTGAAGGAAAAAGAAAAAGAGTCAGGAATAACTAATTAATAACCAGTCTATGAAAATACACGTTTGCCTTGTATCAGCTCAGCCCATACCAAATCTTATCCCTCTCAGGATGGATGAGTTGAGCCCTGAGAAGGTGATTTTGCTTGAAAGCAAGGACGTTAAAGCTCAGGCACAAAGAATAGAACAGGTTATAAAAACCTGGGGAATTAAAGTGGTCAGATGCCCGATAGAACCTTATGATCTTGAATCTGCACGTGAGACATGCCTTAACATCCTCGCCGAGATAGATAAGGATGAAGTTACACTCAATGTAACTGGTGGTACAAAGATTATGGCATTAGCGGCTTTTGAAGTCTTCAGGGAAATGAAAAGACCAATCATATATGTGGATACCCAGAACAGGAATATACAAACTCTATCTCCTGCACAAAAGGAGTTAAAATTCAAAGGGGTTATTAAAGTTAAGCCCTATCTTGCAGTTTATGGGCAGGACATTGTGGGAGAAAATACATTTCTTGATATTGTTAAGAAGCACAGGCCAATGATGCAAAGGCTGATAAAAGATATAGCCATTTTTGAACCTGTCATAAGCGTATGGAACACAGTTTATGCTGTCCCTGCCAGGAATACAAAAAGATATCCTTTCCATATTGATATAGAAAGCGGACACACGTCCTGGAAAGCCTTTGGAAAACTGACTGATTTATTTGAGACTGGTGGTATTGTACAACTTGCTGATGGGAAATTGATATTTCCAACCGAAGTGGATACCATGTTTGCCTCCGGAGACTGGCTTTCAGAGTTTGTCTTCGATACCGTATTGAACCTTTCTGTGACAGATGTCCATATGGAAGTAGATGTCAAATGGGACAGAAAGGGACATGAACCGACAACAAATAACTACGATGTAGTATTTACCTGTAATAATCAATTATATCTTATTGAATGTAAGACCAAACACTTTGAGGGTAAAGAGAAGGAAGGTAGTAATACCGATCTAATATATAAATTGGACAGTCTTAAAGAAGCTACCGGCGGATTATATGGTAAGGGGATGCTTGTCTCTTACAGAAAACTGACCAACGCTCAGATTTCCCGTCTTGAAGCCAATGGACTTAAATACTGCCATGGAGTTGGCCTTAAGAATTTAGCAGACAAAATAAAAGAGTGGATAAGGTAATAGCTTGTGGGTGTGCTATGCCCATGATAACCACTACTGCTATCCCTATACAGACGTTAATTGAGATGAAAGATAACTCAAACAGGCCGCAAGATATTGCTGATGTGTTCTATAAACCACTATTTTATTACCGCCCAGCTGGAGTTTTTTTACAAGGCGATGCCGAAGAAGGCCAGGGCGATAAGGGAAGGGTTGAAAAGAGGAGAGTTGTGAAATATAAACACCTGAAACTGGATCAGAATAAGATTGATTTTGCTATGAGATACTTTGGTGTTGACACAGAGCAGAAGGCTGTTGACATGGCGCTTTCTGTGTTAATGGAAGAGGAACAGATTGTGAAAGTCATGTAGCTATTAAAAGGCGCTCTGAAGGGTGATGATAGAAAATGGCCGTACCTATGACAGAAAAAGTAATTATTGATACGTCATGCAAAAAGGGTATTTGAAAGCAGCATCAGATATGTCCTTGTCTGAGTTGGCGATTAAGTTGGAGATTAATTGACAATTCAGATAAAGAATCTTCCATGAAACCAATTTCTGATGCAGAGGCGGAAACAAGAATAAGGGCATGGGCTGATGTGACAATGCTGTCCATTGAGTTAAAGCGGGCTGTTCTAAAGCAGCGAAATCCTGAATGCAGTGAAGATGAAATCAGGGAACTTCTGCGCAAAGAGCTTTCACGTGCGAAGGATGATTATAAGTGAATGATAATCCACTCCTGCAATATCTGAGAGAGTTATGCAGTTTTTTAGAGACCTCCAATATTGAATATATACTCGAAGGATGGAAAATTGAGGCAGTTTGTTCAGGCAAGGGCAGAGAGCAATTCAACACAGAGGTGATTCCTCCTGCTGATGTAATAAAGTTTGGTGAAATAATTAAATCAAAGTTGAAGTTATAATAGCGTGAGATAATATACATTGTGGCTGAACTAATAATCATTGAACTGAGTTCATTTTATTCTGGGACCGGCACCGCCAAACTCTCCTCCATTCATGCCTATGTCAATAAAGCTCAGGAACTGGCAGGCGAGGGGAACGACGTAGTCCTCACCGGCCCGGCTCCGGTCTGGCTCTATCTCAAAATAGCCCATGCCCTTCACGGCAAGGCACGGAAGCTGGTATATCGCTCTCCGGTGACGGGGGATGTTACCATATTCGACCACTCGCCTTCTTGATTGTAAAGAGACTATTATATATTATATATATGAATGATACAGCACCGGATATTGAGTTGAGATTTATTCAGATGATAATGAAAAAGAGCGGCCAGGAAAGGTTGATGATGGGGTTTTCCATGTTCGATTCGGCCCGTTAACAGGTTGAGACAGCAATAAGATTAAATATGCCAAATGCCGACAGTCAGGATATCCGAAAAGAGATATTCCTGCGATTCTATGGACATGAGTTTTCCCCTCAGGAGCAGGAAGAAATCCTGAAGCGGATTCTCAGCTTTTGATTTTATAACTCCCTTCCTATATCATATTAAATCATATGGAACATCAGGATATGAGAATATTAAGTAAAGAAGAGAAACGGATACTTTCCCAGGCACTATGGGATTTAAAACTTACGCCGGAGGAGTTTCTTGAAATAGTAGAAGGGAAAAGTTCGCGAGAATGGCCTGAGAGGGGTTTTTGTGTTGCAAGAATGCTTGAATACATTAACTGGTTTGACATTGTCAGGATTATAAAACCACGAGAGATATGTAAGCTATGGGATGGTGCGAGGAAATTTGTGCGGAGCAAGTCAATAATAGAAGGGATGGATTTTGCCTGCAGAATACTACGATAAAATACTTTATCCTTTACAGGATAAGGTGATTCCTGCATTTAAAGACTCTCCATTTTACCTGACTGGTGGAACAGCCCTTTCGAGAGGTTACTATAACCACAGATATTCTGATGATCTGGATTATTTCGTTAATGATCATGATGATTTCCACAGGATTGCAGAAAGACAGATTGAGAAATTAAGAGGCATATTTACTGACGTTACGATTGCGGTTAAAGATGTAAGCTATTACAGGATTTTTGTCGGCAGAGAAAGCTTAAAGGTGGAGTTGATAAATGATGTGCCGTCCCATATTGGCGGTAAGGTTGAACATCCTCTGCTCGGCATTATAGATTCAAAGGAAAATATACTTGCCAATAAGATTACCGCTGTCGTTGACCGGGCTCTGCCCAAGGATATAGTTGATGTGTTCTACCTGCTGAAAGATGGTTTAAGCCTGAAAAAGGCATTGTGCGATGCTGAGAGTAAGGCAGCGGGTATCTCACCGCTCTTAATTGCAAAGATATTTGCTGAATTTAACTATGCCATCTTAGGTACGGAAATAAAGTGGATAGACCCTGTATCCATTGAAGCTATTAAGCAGTACCTCAATGACATTTCCCTTTCCATCGTCGAAGGTACTATTTAAATGTAAACAGAAACATTTCTGAAACATTTCTTTTGCTGACACACCCCTTCATTCCAATTATCCTGTTTACATGAACAGGACTCTCTATCTTATTGCCTATGACATTACCGATAGCAGGCGTCTTAACAATGTGCGGTATTTCCTAAAAGGATACAGCACTGGCGGGCAGAAGTCTGTGTATGAGTGTTTCCTGACGGATGGCGAGCTTCGCTATGTGGTTAGAAAGATTGAAGGCATTATAAGAAGGGAAGAGGACAGGGTTCATGTCTTTACAATGGAAGGTCGCAGCAGGACTCATGCGCTGGGAATAGCAGTTCAGCCAAGGGATCCGGCATATTTCTACATAGGATAATCTGATGGGTACTCTGTATATTGACAGAAAAGGCTCTCACATAAAGCTTGACGGCAATGCCCTTGCCTTCTACTCAAACGGAGAAAGGGAAGGCATTGTGCCGGTTAAGCCGCTGAAAAGGGTTGTGGTTATCGGCAGTATGACGATTGATACACCGGTGCTGCACAGGTTCTCTGATGAGGGGGTAAGCGTGATCTTCCTGTCAGGGAAAAGGGCGAGGTTCTGCGGGATGATGCACGGCAGGCTGCACAATAATGGCATTCTGAGGGTAAGGCAGTATGAGAAGTCGGGTGATTCTACTTTTAATCTTGAATTATCCTCTGACATTGTTCGCAGGAAAATACTGGCCCAGTCTGGTTTTTTTAAGGAGGCACTTAAGGAGCGTGATGACTTGAGATTAGCGCTGAAAACAGCGTTGGATACCCTGGAGAAGGTGCTGGGGAGTGTTAATGCGGCAGGCAACAATCTCGATTCGCTCAGAGGTTATGAAGGCGGGGCATCAGCAGCATATTTTTCTGCCTTCACCAAACTATTCCCTGACTCCCTCAATTTTACCAAAAGGACAAGGCGTCCGCCGGAGGATCCTGTCAATGCAATCCTGTCCCTCTGCTATACCCTTCTCCACTATGAAATGGTGCGGGAGATCGAGGTCATCGGGCTTGACCCGACTATAGGGTTTTATCATCAGTTTGAATATGGCAGGGAGTCGCTTGCATGTGATCTTGTGGAGGCGTACAGACCTTCTGTTGATGCGTTTGTCTGGAAGATATTCAGGGAGAGGATATTTGCCGCAAGGGATTTTTCGCATGAAGATGAGAGACCGGGATGTTATCTAAAGAAAAACAGCAGGAGTCGTTTTTATCCTTTGTATGAGGAGTGGGCGCAGGAGATGAGGCCTAAATATGTCGAAGAAGTTCAGGCCCTTGCACGCAGGATTATGGATGGAGAGGATACATTCTATGGACCGGACACTGTATTTAAATGAGAATAAGGGATTAGAGGTGACAAGAGACGGCCCTTCTGTCTGGATTAAAGAAGATGGAAAGGCCGGCAGGCGCATCCCGGTGCGTTTGGTCGGACGTGTCGTCGTAATTGGCAACCTCAGGATGGATGCTGGTGTGATTACCCTGTTCACTGAAAATGACATACCCGTAACATTCATGAACAGGAAAGGCAAAGAGGTTGCTGTAACAATCCCATATAATCACAACCTGCCCCGTCATTATGAGGAGCAGAGGGTATTGCTTGATACTGAGGCGAATGAAAACAGGGTCAGGGCATGGATATATTCGAGGCGGAGAGGGTTTCATTTAAGCACTGTGAAAAGGCTGTCTCCTGTTGTGGCCGCAGATTTTGTGTCAAAGGGATTCAGGGAGGCTGATTACGGAGACTTCATAAAGAAATTAAGGCCGAGGAGTGAGGAGCAATGGGTGGTTGTCTGCGGGTTAATTGGCAACCTTTTTAAGGAGATCATAATCGGGGGCCTCATGAAAAGCGACCTTGATCCGCATATGGGAATTCTATACAGAAGGCACAACTTCGGTCTTGCCCTTGACATCTGCCACATCATTGGGCCTGAGATAGACCTACACGCGGTACAGTTTTTCAGGCGAAACATGGATAATAACCTGATGCAGAAGGGGAATAATGGCTGGATTGTCTCACAGGAAGGGATGAAGGATATAATACACCGTTTTGAGAACAGGAGGAAAGCGCTCCATGAAAAGATCGGGAATATTATTGATGACATATTCCGTCTCATGAGGGAATTGATGGTGGGTGTGGGGGTTGAGTAAGGGAATCCAAACATGACAGCAAACTATCTGGTATGCTATGACATTACAAATGAGAGACGCCTCTCGCGTGTCTTCAGATTGATGAAACAAAGGGGTATTCATATCCAGTACTCTGTTTTTTACTGTAGATTAACATGGCAGAATCTTGTAGAATTGAAGGGCAAATTAAACGGGATTATCAATCCACGGGAAGATGATGTACGGATTTATCCGCTGCCGGGTGAGATGAAAGTCGTGGTGATGGGGCTTGGCGACAGGATACCGGAAGGAGTCAGTATATTCCTGCAATGATTATCAGATACCAGAAATATACCTTTACCATTGAGGCATCTGAACCACTCACCCTGCCACCCTATAAGGGGGCAACCTTCAGGGGGGCCTTTGGAAGTGCATTCAGGAGGATTGTCTGTGCACTGAAGAAAAATGACTGCTCGGAATGTCTTCTGAAGACAAGGTGCGTCTATGTCTATGTGTTCGAGACATTGCCTCCGGATGGTGCAGAGATGATGGGTATGAATAAGTATGAGGCGGTGCCACACCCCTTTATAATTGAACCACCCCTGGACAGCCGCTGCAACTTCAAGAGTGGTGAGAACCTTCAATTTAACCTGATACTGACAGGGAGGGGTATAGACTATCTGCCGTATTTTATATGCACATTCGAAGAACTCGGGTGCATTGGCATTGGTAAGGGTAGAGGTAAGTATAAATTGCAGGGTGTAGAGGACGGTGTTGAGCAGGTGTATTCCATTGATAGTAAAGTTTTCAGAAATACCGGATCAAGAGAGCTGCTTATTCCTGAGGAGTTTGAGTCTTGTCATGATGCCGAAAGTAGTTCAGGTGTTGCTGAAGACAGGATTACCCTGCGATTTTTAACGCCGGCGAGGATTAAACATCAGAGAAGTCTTACCACGGAGCTTGAATTTCATGTGCTGATCAGAAACCTTCTGAGAAGGCTTGGCCTGATGTATTATTTCCACTGTGGAGGAGCGGAACCTTCATGGGACTACAGGGGCTTAATAAAAGAGGCGGAACAGGTTACCATTGAGAAGGAATCCCTGCGGTGGCAGGACTGGGAGAGGTATTCGTCAAGACAGGATGTAAGGATGAAGATGGGTGGTGTTACAGGGGAAGTGACTTACCGGGGGAATTTAAAACCATTTTATGCTATTCTAAAGGCAGGTGAGATGTTACATGTTGGAAAGGGAACAAGCTTTGGACTCGGCAAATATGAGATTCAATAGGCTCTTTGACAACTTAATACTGGTTTGTAGACAAAGTCGCGAAATTCTGTATATGCAACCTTGCAATAATTTGATAATAAGGGATATTTTGCAATGGGGCTATAAGAATGCAGACCTCAGATAGAAGGGATTGCGACCCCCACGAAGAGCCCCCTACACCTGGCCCTCCTCCATAAGAATGCAGACCTCAGATAGAAGGGATTGCGACTGGGGAATGGAGCCAGGTCCAAGTAGGCCACATCATAAGAATGCAGACCTCAGATAGAAGGGATTGCGACACAACACACCTCTACAGGAATCAGATACTATAGGATAAGAATGCAGACCTCAGATAGAAGGGATTGCGACACCATCCCCCCCAGCAAACCCAAACCCGCTCTTCTATAAGAATGCAGACCTCAGATAGAAGGGATTGCGACTCTCTGTCTTATCCTTCACCAATTCCACTTCTTCATAAGAATGCAGACCTCAGATAGAAGGGATTGCGACGGAGTGGGGGGAGGGCGCTGAAGTTTTATGCCTCTCATGATAAGAATGCAGACCTCAGATAGAAGGGATTGCGACCTATATAATAACATATTACGTTGTGGGTATCAAATAAGAATGCAGACCTCAGATAGAAGGGATTGCGACCCCGGAGCCAAAGGACCAACTCCTGTTCCACCATCCCATAAGAATGCAGACCTCAGATAGAAGGGATTGCGACGTGCCATTGATAATGTATTCTGGCACACTACCCTATAAGAATGCAGACCTCAGATAGAAGGGATTGCGACATTATCCCTCATTATGAAGTGCTTGTTCAATAATCATAAGAATGCAGACCTCAGATAGAAGGGATTGCGACACTCCCAGGGTGTATGGAAGCCCTTGCATATAGTCATAAGAATGCAGACCTCAGATAGAAGGGATTGCGACTGTTCAAATGCTTTTTCCTTCCTCTGAGCTCTTATAAGAATGCAGACCTCAGATAGAAGGGATTGCGACCACACGTGCTATATTATATCCATTTTCAGAATCATATAAGAATGCAGACCTCAGATAGAAGGGATTGCGACTATCCAATGCCTTAGCATGTGCTTCTAAGTGGGAATAAGAATGCAGACCTCAGATAGAAGGGATTGCGACTTTTCTTATTCATTATACTTCCTTTCTCACTCGTATTATAAGAATGCAGACCTCAGATAGAAGGGATTGCGACCTACCATACTTTATTCCTCCTTTGTTGGATTGAATATAAGAATGCAGACCTCAGATAGAAGGGATTGCGACGATTATAATTTCAGCATCCCCTGAAATACAACCCATAAGAATGCAGACCTCAGATAGAAGGGATTGCGACCGTTTCTCTTTCTATATGAAAGCCATCCCAAAACTATAAGAATGCAGACCTCAGATAGAAGGGATTGCGACGCTGATATAGGCGCATATGTCACGCTTGTGCTTGATAAGAATGCAGACCTCAGATAGAAGGGATTGCGACGGCGCCTGTGGCCTTCATTACGCCGTCCAGGTATAAGAATGCAGACCTCAGATAGAAGGGATTGCGACTGCATACCGGACAATGTCCTCTGTAGCTTTGCAATAAGAATGCAGACCTCAGATAGAAGGGATTGCGACTTACTCTGTAATACCCTTTGCGACAAGGATTAATAAGAATGCAGACCTCAGATAGAAGGGATTGCGACTTCTTACCTTCTACCTTCTTACCTTCTACCTTCTATAAGAATGCAGACCTCACATAGCAGGGATTGCGACATCTGTGACACTGCCATATCCAACTTATTTATATACAAGTATACATGCATCGTTGCTTTGTCTTGTTTAATAAGTAGACTTATTCACCAGTGTTATGTATACTTGCCTCCGGGATAATCAATCGCCCTCATGCGCTCACTGATATGTTACCTAAAAAACTCATTACATACCTCCTCTACTTTGTAGTACTTCTGGTTGTTTTTATAGTACCCAACTTACTGGGTCTGCTTATTGACTGGTATTGGTTTCAGGAAATAGGCTATACCAATATCTTCAGTACCATTCTTATTACGAAGATTTTTCTTGGATTGGGAGTTGGAATTCTCAGTTTTGTAATCATCTACCTCAATTTCTGGCTGGCTCAGCGACTCGTCGTGTCGAGGCCATTGATCGTCCGGCTTCCGGAAGGTGTCGGGACGCAGACTGACATGATGCGAACGCTGGATCTGACGAGGTATATTAACGCATTCGCCATGCCGGTCTCGCTTTTATTCGGATTTTTCACGGGTCTGGCCGGGGCCGGCAATTGGGATACAGCACTTAAGTATTTTAACGCAACGCCATTTGGCGTGAAGGACCCCATATTTGGCCGGGACATTGCTTTTTACTTCTTTAACCTGCCGCTTATTCAGGCATTGGCAGGTTTGGGTTTCTGGCTTATTATTGTATCTCTGCTCGGTGCAGCTGCAAGCTATGTTCTGCGTGGCGCCATTGCGTTTAACTACCCTGGGCCGGCTGCCGGAATTATGAGGTCCCTCTTCCTGGACAAACCGGCAAAGGTTCACCTTTCGATCCTCATAGCCATGTTCTTCGTCTTAACGGCCTTTAAGATTTATTCCGTCAGGATCCCCGATTTATTATACAGCTCGGCAGGACCATTTACAGGCGCCAGGTTTACTGACATTCACGCCATGCTGCCATTCCTGAAGTTACTTATTTTTGTTTCGCTTGTCGCTGCTGTCCTGGTAATAATAAACATCTATAAATCCGGCAACCAACTGATTGTCCTTGCCATTGCCCTGTATGCCCTTACCTCTATTCTGGGCGGGTGGGTCTATCCGGCCCTCCTGCAGAAATTTGTTATTGCGCCTAATGAGCTCATCAAGGAAACTCCTTTTATTAAACACAATATTGATGCCACACAAAAGGCCTATGCATTGGATAAGATAGAAGAGCGCAATCTTACCGGCGAATCTGTCCTTACCATGGCAGACATCAATAACAATCGCTCTACAATAAAGAATGTCCGGTTATGGGATCGGGAACCCCTGCTCGACACTTTTGGCCAGTTGCAGGAGATACGCACATACTATGACTTTATATCAATTGATAATGACCGCTACCGTTTTAACGGCGACTACCGTCAGGTACTGCTTTCTCCCAGAGAGCTTAATCCTGTAAGTCTTCCTCAGCGCACCTTTATCAATGAGCACCTGACGTTTACGCATGGATTCGGTCTCACCTTAAGTCCGGTCAATGAGGTTACACCAGAGGGCCTGCCGGTGCTGTTTTTAAAAGACCTTCCCCCATCGTCCGGCATAGCCTCGCTAACAGTAAGCCGTCCGGAGATATACTATGGAGAACTTGCCGGCAACTGGGTAGTTGTCAATACCAGGACAAAAGAATTTGACTATCCTTCAGGTGAGGAAAATGTCTTTGCTGACTATCAAGGAAGCGGGGGAGTCAGAATCGGATCAGTATTCAGAAAGGCCCTGTTTGCATTACGGTTCGGCTCTATGAAGATATTACTGTCCAATGATATAACACCGGACTCAAGGATAATGTATTACCGCACTATTCAGGAAAGGGTCAGACGTGTCCTTCCCTTCCTGAGTATGGACCACGACCCTTATATGGTGGTTACAAAAAATGGGGAGCTTAAATGGATATATGACGCATATACTACCTCCAACCGCTATCCATATGCGGAAATGGTCAATGATGCATTTGGTTCTGTATCTGGTCGCCGCCTCAATTACATAAGAAATTCGGTGAAGGTGGTGATTGATGCCTATGACGGCAAGATGACATTTTATATTGCAGATAATGAAGATCCGGTTATTAAGACATATGCCGGTATTTTTAAAGGTTCGTTTGTTCCGCTTAATGAGATGGATGAAGAACTGAGGACTCATATACGGTATCCGGAAGATTTATTTGTCTATCAGACAGCACTGTACACGGTGTATCACATGGATGAGGCACAGATTTTCTACAACAAGGAAGACCAGTGGCAGATTCCGGTTATTGCCAGCGGGAAACAGACTGATTCAATGATGCGGCATATGATTATGAAACTCCCTGGAGAGAGACAGGAAGAGTTCATTTTAATGATACCATTTACCCCCCGCGGCAAGGACAATCTATCTGCCTGGATGGTGGCGCGAAATGACGGGGAATATTATGGACAACTGGTAGTGTATCGCTTTCCCAAACAGAAACTTGTTTATGGGCCGATGCAGATTACCAACCGCATAAATCAGGACGCAGACATCGCCCGTCAGATTTCTCTATGGGATCAGAGAGGATCTGAAGTTATCAGGGGCAATCTTCTGGTAATACCTATTGAGGAGGCTCTTATTTATATACAGCCGATCTATCTGCGTGCCGCGGGTGGTAAGATTCCCGAGCTAAAACGTGTTATTGTTGCGTATGAAAACCGCATTGCCATGGAAGAGACCCTTGAGGCGGCCCTGTCAGGAGTATTTGGCGGAAGGGTAGTCCAGGACAGGGAAGTTTCCAGGGCTCTTGCTACAACAACACCGGAAACAGGTGAGGTTTTATTCCGCCAGGCCAGAGATCACTACAACCGCGCCATCGAGGCGCAGCGCCGCGGTGACTGGGCGCTTTACGGTGAAGAGATAAGAAAGCTCGGGGAAGCGCTTAAAAAAGCAAAATAAGTTATCATGTAAGTGTCTATAGAGTATCCCGGGTCAATTCCGACAGCTACCTAAAAAATAATCTGAAAAATAATGCTTGACAAAAAAAATCAAATAGGGGATTATTGCTGAACTGATAATGAGAATCAGTGTCAACATCAATAAGAAGTAAAATATGAGGCTGAGGTAATGGATGTTTAAGATATTTAAGAAGATGCATATGAAGGTTTTTGCTCCTGCGATTGTATTGTTTATATTCCTTATTTTCCTGCCTGCCCATGCTGCAGAAAAGAGTTGGAATGTAGTGGTCGATGAGATCGAGGAACTATTGAAGGACGGAAAGGAGGCGTATGCCCACGGCAGGAGCGATGAGGCGAAGCGCTTCGTGTCAGATGCCTATTTTACGGCCTTTGAAGGGGAGGGGATGGAGACGGCCATCAATATCTACATTTCCGGGGAGAGGGTCTATAAGCTCGAAACGATGTTTGGAGGCATTCGAAAGACGATCAGCGTGAGGGCTCCTCTGCCGGTGGTTGTGGGAGAGATGGATTCATTGATCAGTGCCCTGAGGGAGGATGCAGTGCGGCTTCCTGAACGTGGTGGAGCCGAGGGGAGGCAGAATGAATCCCATTATGTTAGTTTCATCAACTCCTTTGTCATCATTCTGAGAGAAGGATTCGAGGCTATCCTCGTGATTTCGGCCCTGACTGCCTATCTTGCAAAGACAGGTCAGAAGGACAATATCCGGACGGTCTATCTTGGAGGGGCAGCGGCGCTGGTTGCCAGTCTCTTGACGGCCGTCCTGCTGCAGACGGTAATCAAAATCAGCGGGGCCGGCAAGGAGGCGATGGAAGGGGTGACGATGCTCTTTGCGACGGCGATACTCTTTTATGTGAGCTACTGGCTCATCAGCAAGATGGAGGCGGCCAGGTGGCAACGCTATATCCAATCGAAGGTGAGCGGCTCTATCAGCCGGGGGAATGTTATCGCCCTCGGCTTCGCGGCCTTTCTTGCTGTCTACCGTGAAGGGGCAGAGACGATCCTCTTCTATCAGGCCTTATATTCTTCAACCGCCGCAAGCGGTGCGGTGACACTTGGGCTTGCTGCAGGCATTCTGCCTCTCATAGCGATCTTCTTTTTGATCAAATACGGGAGTGTCCGGATCCCTGTTGCTCCGTTCTTTGCCGTCACCTCTGCACTTCTCTATTATCTCGCCTTCTCCTTTGCCGGGAAGGGTGTCTTCGAATTGCAGGCAGCGGAATGGATCTCCGCGACTCATATTAAGGGGTTCCCGACGATCAGCCCGCTGGGAATCTTTCCAAGTTGGGAGGGAATAGCGCTTCAGTCAATTCTCGTGATAGCACTGGGGGCGGCGCTCCTATACACCTTTGTTTTAAGGCCTGACCCGGAGAGAAGGGGCGTATCAAAAGATTTCAAAAGGGGGATAGGATCATGAAGGATGTCCTTAAGGTCACAGGGGAAAATCTCCAAATAAAGAAACCGGATATTAAGAAAGGCAAACCCCGAAAGGATATTGTCGGAATTATCGAAGCATTTTTCGTGCGAAACAGGCGGAGGTTTGTTTATTTCCACACAGGGATGTTTATAGCCCTCGCCCTGCTTCTCATAGTTCCCGCGCTGCTGCCTCTCCCGGCTGATGACACGACCGTTCTAAATAACTTTACCCGTTTTGCGGGGTTTCTGATCTGGGGGCTCTGGTTTCCACTGGTGCTCCTATCTGTCGTCTTTTTCGGGAGGCTCTGGTGTGGTCTCCTATGTCCCCATGGGGCGCTCTCTGAGTATGCCAGTAAGAAGGGGTTTGGCAGGCCGGTCCCGAAGTGGCTGCGCTGGGGAGGTGTGCCAATAGCGAGCTTTGTCCTGGTCACAACGTTCGGCCAGGTCGTTGGCATCAGGGAATATCCCATGGCGGCGTTGGAGGTACTTGGCGGGACTCTGATCATAGCTGCCCTTGTGGGTCTTATCTACGCTAACGGGAAGAGGACCTTCTGCAGGTCCCTCTGCCCACTGGGGCCTCTCCTCGGCATCCTGTCGAGGCTTGGCGCCGTCAGCTTTGAGAGAGTGGGTAGAGAGAGTAAAGGCTATCCCTGTCCGACCTTCATCAATACTGCGAAGAAGGTGGCGAGTTCGAACTGCATCGAGTGTTTCAAATGCGTGAATCCCGGTGTGCCTGGTTCCCTTCATCTTCAGATCAGGAGGCCTGGAAAAGAGATTGAAGAGATCGAAAAGAGAAAACCGGACTCCTGGGAGGTGATCTATCTCTTTTCAGCAACTGGCCTTGCCCTGGGCGCCTTTTACTGGCTGGTGAATCCTCTCTACGTACACTATAAACAGGTACTGGGCGGAATCCTTTTGGGTGCCGGGCTTGGCGACTGGATCGGATGGAGCGGCCCCTGGTGGCTGATGGTAAATTATCCGGCAGCAGGGGATGTGTTCATGCTTATAGACTTGATCTCTGTCACAAGTTTCATGTTTCTCTGCATGGCAGGGGTTGCTGCAGTACTCTTTTTTCTGACAGCCCTTTCAGCCCTGCTCCTGAGGAAACAGGCCCCCCTAATGACGACCATCACAAAGTTGGGTTATCTCTACGCGCCGCTCGTACTCGTATCCCTCGTGATAGGGCTTGGTCTGATCCTGTTTCAATCCCTCGGCGCCTTTGGATTGAGCAGGGCGACGATCCGGATGATCCAGGGAGGTCTGTTCGCGACCGGCGGCATCTGGAGCCTGTATCTTGCAGTCAGACTTCAGGACGGTTTAAACCGGGCCATTGTTCCCAGCATTATTGGGATTGGATTTTTGGGTTATGCATGGTATCAGGCGCTTTTTTAAAGGAGGTAACGACATGCGCACTCTTGTCATTCTGTTTGTCTTCGTTCTCCTGAATTCGGTTTACGCCGGTGCTGCTTCAGGTAAATGGATAAAGATGGCCGGTGAGATCGAGAGGACCCTCGAGGACGCTATGAGGGATTACAAGGATGGAAAGGTAAACGAGGCAGTAGAGAAGGTGGCGGATGCCTACTTCGGTATTTTTGAAGGTGAGGAGGCCAATATGGAGATAGCCGTACGGCGGTATCTGTCGCTGAAAAAGGTGACCGTCCTTGAAAAGGGGTTTGGTGACCTGCGGAAGGGGATGTCCGAGAAGCGGCCACTTCCGGAACTCAGGAAAGAGATGAACCGTTTGATCGGCGCTATAAAAGATACGGCCGGAGAACTGGACAGAAAGGGGGTGGGGCTCGATGTTGCATATCAGTAAGCCGGCAGGGCGGAAGCAGCCACGGACTAAAGCCCGGCACCCCGCGTTTCGTCCGGATGCCGGGCCTTGCTCAGGACTATCACGATAGTCGGGACATTCCAGTAGACAAACACAGGTTATGCTTGTTCAGTGAACAGAGGAAAGGAGAATGAGTAATGAAAATCGCAGTAAAGATATTTGCAGCATTGTCAGTTTTATTTGTATCCTATTTGCCGGCCATGGCGCTTGAAACCCCTATCGGACTTTCCAGGACCCAGAACGGCATGGAGATAGCGGCTGTCTATCTGCAGGCCATTGAGATGGAGCCGAAGGATGGACCACATGCAATGCGTGCCAGAGAGAAATCAGACATACATCTCGAGGCTGACATCCGGGCAGAAGAGAATAATCCGAATGGTTTTGCTGCCGGAGAGTGGGTCCCTAACCTGACGGTCCACTATACGCTGATCAAACTCGATACCAACGAGAAGGTCGAGGGTCACATGATGCCAATGGTTGCCAACGACGGCCCTCACTATGGTGATAATGTCAAGATGCCTGGGGTGGGGAAATACAAGTTGATATACAGGATTGACAACCCTCTGAAACAGGGCTTTGGGAGACATGTGGATAAAGAAACCGGTGTGGGACCGTGGTTCAAGGCCTTTGAGGTTGAGTGGGAGTTCAAATACTTCGGAGCCGGCAAAAAGGGCGGGTATTAAAACCCTCTCAAATAATTTACGCAGAGTTGATGAATGCCCTTAATAGCATTTTGGTATACGCGCTGTCTGGCTCCATCTCAGGGTGCCATTGGACGCCGATCAAAAATGGGTAGTCAGGCAGCTCGATTGCCTCAATTACCCCGTCAGTTGAAGCGGCGCTTACTACAAGTCCCTTTCCAGACGACCTGACTGACTGGTGGTGTGTGCTGAAGATGGAGATATCGTTGGTCAGGGGGACAGAATTTAATTTTGTCCCCGACCTGGCTGAGAGTATATCATAAAGCATCGTCCCTTCTACAACGGTTATGTTATGCTGACCTCTGTGGTTTAGAGGGTTCCGGATTTGTGATGGTATGTCCTGAAACAGGCTTCCTCCAAGCGCAATATTAATGAGCTGAGCGCCGAGACAGATGCCGAGGGCCGGCTTTCGAAGATGCACCACCTCTTTAAACAGCTCTAACTCAAACTGAGTCCTCTTATCAGGGGATAATGCCATGTCGTAAAGAGGCTCTTCCCCATAGTATCGGGGATGGATATCATCGCCGCCGCTGAACAGAAAGGCGTCTGCAATCCCGGCGATCCGAGCGACATGCTCTTTCTTATCTGTAATCGGGATTATTAATGGAATGCCACCTGCGTCTTCTATAACCCTGGCGTATGTATTGGGTAAAGTGGTCTGCGGCCTGTCACGCAGTTCCTCTGTCCTTGCCGTGATTGCAATAACCGGTTGCCGGTTCACTCGAAAATACTCCTAAGTACCTGTCATTCTCACGTAAGTGGGAATCCAGAATCAGGCAATCGGTCTGGATTCCCGCTTACGCGGGAATGACGTTTTCATGAACCTTGGTGAGCCTGAGGCTCATGCCGGTTCACCTGAAAATAATCTCCCCGTCCTTGACGTCAACTGTCACGGTCTGTCCCTCTCTTATCGTGCCATCTAAGATCATCATGGCAAGCGGGTTCTGGAGTTTTCGCTGTATCACCCTTTTGAGCGGCCTTGCTCCAAAGACAGGGTCATATCCCTCTACTGCAAGGGATGACTTAGCCGCGTCTGTCAGCTTAAGCTGAATCTGCTTTTCTTCCAGGAGCTTTAAGAGACGCGTCAATTGAATATCAACGATCCTTTTCAGGTGCTCCATGTCAAGCGTGTGGAATATTATGACATCATCGACCCTGTTTAAGAACTCGGGTCTGAAATAAGAGCGCATCGCCTCTGTAACCCTTTTTCTCATCTCTTCTTCATTCCTTCCGCCCAGTTCCTGGATAAACTGGCTTCCAATGTTTGAGGTCATAATAACGACAGTATTCTTGAAATCAACTGTGCGGCCATGACTGTCAGTCAGTCTCCCGTCATCCAATAATTGAAGGAGTATGTTGAATACGTCAGGATGTGCCTTTTCGATCTCGTCAAACAATAATACGGAGTAAGGTTTTCTCCTGACTGCCTCTGTAAGATGGCCCCCTTCTTCATAGCCGACATAGCCCGGAGGTGCGCCTATCAGTTTTGCCACTGTATGTTTTTCCATGAATTCAGACATGTCTATGCGTATCATTGCCTGCTCATTATCAAAGAGGAACTCTGCGAGAGCCTTTGCGAGTTCAGTCTTTCCAACACCGGTCGGTCCCATGAAGATGAAGGAGCCGAGCGGTCTGTTGGGGTCCTGGATGCCTGCGCGGGCCCTGCGTACTGCATTCGCAACTGCAGAAATGGCCTCATCCTGTCCCACAACGCGGCGCCTCAGGTTATCTTCAATTTGAAGCAACTTTTGCACCTCTCCTTCCAGCATCTTTGCTACAGGTATCCCTGTCCACTTCGATACTATCTCTGCTATGTCTTCCTCGTCCACCTCTTCCTTCAGGAGCTTTACAGTGTCGTGAGACTCAGTCAGCCGCCTGTTTTCCTCCTCGAGCTGTTTCTGCAGTTCCGGAAGCCTTCCGTATCTCAACTCAGCCGCCTTTTCAAGGTCACCGCCCCTCTCAGCCTGTTCTGACTGTATGCGTGTGGCTTCAATCTGCTCCTTGAGGCTCCTGATCTTCCCTATTGTCCCCTTCTCACTCTGCCACTGCGCCCGCAATGTTGAGCCGCTCTCCTTCAGGTCTGCCAGTTCCTTTTCTATCTTCCCCAGACGCTCGATAGAAGCCGGGTCCCGCTCCTTCTTTACAGCCTGACGCTCTATCTCGAGCTGGCGTATCCGGCGTTCGATCTCATCAAGCTCTGAAGGCATACTGTCTATCTCTATGCGAAGGCGTGAGGCCGACTCATCAATAAGGTCAATAGCCTTATCAGGAAGGAACCTGTCAGTGATGTATCTGTTGGACAGAACGGCGGCAGCCACAATGGCAGAGTCTTTAATCCGTACTCCATGATGCACTTCATAGCGTTCTTTAAGGCCTCTGAGAATGGATATCGTATCCTCCACAGAAGGTTCTGTGACTGTGATAGGCTGAAACCGTCTTTCGAGTGCCGCATCCTTTTCTATATGCTTTCTGTATTCGTCAATTGTAGTGGCGCCGACACATCTTAGTTCGCCTCTGGCAAGCGCTGGTTTCAGCATGTTGGATGCGTCTATTGCGCCCTCTGCAGCCCCGGCGCCTACAAGGGTGTGAAGCTCGTCAATGAAAAGTATAATCTGGCCCTCTGACTGCTCTATCTCTTTAATGACCGCCTTGAGCCGGTCTTCAAACTCTCCGCGGTATTTCGAACCCGCAATAAGAGCCCCCATGTCAAGTGACACGACACGCTTCTTTTTCAGACCTTCAGGCACATCACCTGCAACTACACGCTGTGCCAGACCTTCTGCAATAGCCGTCTTGCCGACACCAGGTTCTCCTATCAGCACAGGATTGTTCTTGGTCCTTCTCGATAGCACCTGAATAACTCGCCTGATCTCATCATCCCTGCCAATTACAGGATCGAGCTTCCCTTTTCTCGCAAGTTCCGTTAGGTCCCTGCTGTATCTTGTCAGCGCCTGATACTTGTCTTCCGGATTCTGGTCAGTAACTGTCTGAGCTCCGCGAATCTCAACCAGCACTTTCAGGATATTCTCTTTCGATATTCCGGTATTCTTCAGTATTCTGGAGACCGGGCTATCAATTTCAATCATTGCTATCAGAATGTGTTCGGTGCTGACATATTCGTCATGAAGCTGGTCTGCCTCTTTCTCTGCTGCCCCGAATACGTCATTGAGTTTCTGGGTTATATAAATTTGTCCAATTTTCCCAGGGCCGGAGACCTTCGGCATCTTCTCAAGTTCCCTGTACAATTCCTTTTCAATTAAGGTTATGTCTGCGCCAAGTTTCTTAAGGATTTGCGGGACTATCCCGTCCTTTTGCCTGATCAGCGAGAGCATGAGATGGGCAGTATCAACCTGCTGATGAGCGTAGCCTTCAGCAGCCTTCTGTGCCTCAGCCACAGCCTCCTGAGCCTTGTATGTCAATTTATTTATCTGCATATGATATTTTACCTGCCTTTCCCCACCTTGACCCTTATTACCTTACGGGTCTTTCTTCCGGGATAATTTTCTCCGGATATATCCTGTTTGTGACTAAACTTTGTTAACTCCTTCCTGAGCTCCTCCTTAAGATAGGTCATCAGGTCCCCCATCTCCCTCTGCATCTGGTCCACCTGATCCCTCATCCTGAGGATAATTTCAATTCCTGCCAGGTTTACACCCATGTCGCGGGTAAGATGCAGAATGAACTTTAACCGTTCAACATCCCTCCCTGAGTACAGTCTCGTGTTGCCGTGTGACCTCCCGGGTACTACAAGCCCCTCTCTTTCATAGAGACGCAGGGTTTGAGGATGGATTTCAAGCATCTGCGCAACTATACCTATCATATAAAGCGGGGTGTCCATATCATCCTTCAGCACCTTACTTCCTCCTCAGTATCTTTTCCCGTGGATTTTCTGCATATAGCTCAGAAATTTTCCTGAACAGCTCCTTGTCAGCATCCGCAATGTTCCTGGGGATAGTTATTATCACCTTTACATACTGGTCCCCGCTGCCTCCACCTTTAAGAAGAGGCATCCCTTTTCCCTTAAGCCTGAACAACTGACCGCCCTGTGTGCCGGCTGGTATGGTCATAGAGGCAGTTCCATCCATAGTGGGCACCTCTATCCGGGCGCCGAGGGCTGCCTCGCTCACTGTGACAGGAACATCACAATAGAGGTCGTTTTCCTTCCGTTCATAGAATCTGTCAGGGCGGATTGATGTTATTATGAAGAGGTCTCCGCTCCTGCCTCCCCTTAATCCTGTCCCGCCCTTTCCTGCAACCCGAACCTTTGTCCCGTTATCAACACCCGGAGGTATCTTAACCATTATTTGTTCTGATTTTGGTTTTATACCCCGGCCGCCGCACACCGGGCATGGAGGCGAAGTGCGCCCCAGGCCGTTGCATTGAGGACAGGTGGAAGAAACGCGCATAAACCCGGTTCCGCTGTCTACTTTACCTTTTCCATTGCAGGTCTTGCAGGTGGTCTTTTTTGCCCCAGGGTCTTCTCCGCTGCCGTTACATCGTTCACATGGTGTTTCTTTCTGGATTGTTATATAGGTAGATGTGCCGTGATACGCATCTATGAGGTCAATCTCAAGGTTATAATGCAAATCCCTGCCTGGTTCAGGGGCCGGCTTTGACTCCCTGCGCCCTCCGAATACATCTCCAAATACATCTTCAAAGATGGAGCCAAAGCCCCTGTCCTGAGCGGTTCTCTGATCAAACCCGCCGGACCATGCCCTGAACCCGTCGTTTGCCTGGGCGCCGGTCTCAAACGCTGCATGCCCAAAGGAGTCATACTGCTTTCGCTTTGCCGGGTCGCCAAGCACCTCATAAGCCTCATTCAACTCCTTGAAATGCTGCTCAGCCGCTTTATTGTTGGGATTGAGGTCAGGATGGTATTTGCGGGCAAGTTTTCTGAATGCCTTCTTAAGCTGCTTCTCGTCAGCATCCCTGCTGACCCCAAGTATTTCGTAGTAATCCTTTTTGGCCATGTATCAAGTCCTCTGGATGAAAATATAACAACAATTATATAATAAGACTTGAGTGCGGCATCGTCAAGGTTGCAAATGCCTACGGCGCCAGGTTATGGATGTCCTGAGGTTTGAATGCGCCCTTTTCAGTGATAATTGCAGCTATATATTTTGCAGGCGTGACATCAAATGCCGGGTTTGCGATATTGACCTTTGCAGGCGCTATCCGGACTTTGCCAAATACGTTTGAGACCTCTGAGGCATCCCTCTCTTCGATCGGGATATGATCACCGGATGGTATGCTGAAGTCTATGGTTGACACAGGGGCCGCTACATAAAATGGTATGCCATGCTCTTTGGCCAGGACTGCCACGCTGTAAGTCCCGATCTTGTTCGCAGCATCTCCGTTTCGTGCAATGCGGTCAGCGCCGACTACGCACAGGTTAATCATTCCCTTTTTCATGAAATATCCTGCCATGTTATCAGTAATAAGTGTGACATGAATCCCGTCTTCCATTAGTTCCCATGCGGTAAGCCTGGCACCCTGAAGCACCGGCCGCGTTTCATCTGCAAAGACTTTTATCTCCTTGCCTTCCTCTTTGGCTGCCCGGATTACTCCAAGCGCTGTCCCGTATCCTGCAGTAGCAAGTGCGCCTGCATTACAATGGGTCAGTATAGTATCCCCGCTCCTGATAAATTGAGAGCCATGCCTCCCCATTGCCTTGTTTGCAGCTATGTCCTCTGTCAGTATCAGGTTTGATTCTTCGAACAATATGTCTTTAATGATATTTACTGGTTTTTCCTTGTTTGTGATGGCAACCTTCTTCATGCGCTCGATTGCCCAGAAGAGGTTGACGGCAGTAGGCCTTGTTGATCCAATGTGACTGCAGATCTTCTCCATTTCACTGTAAAATCCTGCAAAGTCAATTGCCCTTACTTCCCTGACTCCCAGTGCAATCCCCATTGCAGCAGCAACACCTATGGCCGGAGCCCCGCGGATGATAAGCTCTTTTATCCCTTTGGCAACGTCCTGGTAAGTCTTGCAGTCAAAGTATATAACCTCGACAGGCAGTTTCGTCTGGTTCAGCATGCTTACAATGCCATTCTTCCATTCAATTGTTGGTACCATGAGTTCTCCCTGCTGTTAATTTACTTAAGTTTTAAACAATCCAGGGGTATTTGTCAATCAACAAAAAACATGACAGAATATGGGCGTTATAATGAAAAGGGTTATATACATAATTCTATTATCACTTGCCGCCGTGTCCCTGGTCTGTCTTTTCTTCTTTCCAAATGTCTCCGGCTATAAAATGAAAAACCCGAAACGGACATCCATGATGGAGTTCAAGATGGCTCAGTGGAAGAAGAGCGGGGAAAATAGGAACATTTTTCAGGTCTGGGTGCCTCTATCAAAGATATCACCGTACCTCCTGAAGGCTGTGTTGATTGCTGAAGATGACAAGTTCTGGACCCATGAGGGATTCGACTACGAGGCCATACAAAAGGCGGCTGAAAAAAATATAAAGGCAGGGAAGTTCAGGGCAGGGGGCTCTACAATAAGCCAGCAGCTTGCCAAGAACCTGTTTCTTACGCCTGAAAAGTCTATCATAAGAAAGGTACGAGAGGCCATAATAACGTGGCGGATCGAGCGGGCATTGTCAAAAAGGAGGATACTTGAGCTTTATCTCAATGTTGTAGAGTGGGGCGATGGCGTATATGGCGCAGAGGCTGCAGCAAGGCATTATTTTGGAAAGAGTGCGCTGGAACTTGACCCGTTTGAGGCAGCGAGGCTTGCCGTAGTGCTGCCAAATCCTGTCAGATATAACCCTGCGGGTGAACAGAAGTATGTAATAAACCGTTCAAATATAATCTACAATATAATGGTACGGCGGGGTATTGTTATACCTGTATATGACGAGATTCAGGAGGAGAAGGCTATTGATGAAGGCCAACCTGCTGATATTCAGTCTGACGCTATACAGTAAATCTTGCAATCTTCCCTGTTTTTATTTAACATGGCTTCAGGATGAAAAAGGTAATTTCATATTATACCTATTATTTAGCCGGTTTCTCCTGAGAGAAAAGTGATTGTCCGAAACCCGAATCCATGCAGGAATAGATGTCATGACAGCGGATAGCAGCGAGTCCAATGAACCTGATGCGTTAGAAACAAAGTTTCGTAAATGGCGGGCTCAGCACAAAACACCGGGCACGGTAGTCGCTGCCCATAGGGAAGTCCTGCTGGAACGGGTGGCCCAATCAATGACATTCGAAGGCGAACCTATTACGGTGGATCGTCTTAAAATCCTGTTAGATCAACTAGACCAATGGACGAAGAAGAAGAAAAGTTAGGATCAACCCGGTCGTTTGAGACAAATGAAGGCGAGCTTACCTATACGGAAGTCTCAGAAAGGCTTGCCGTCTCGCTTGCCAGGATGCTCTCTCAGCTTTTACAGAATCCACCCCACGAGATCGTTGTCACGCCCGATTGGCTCTGTCAGAGACACCAGGAACTCGCCGGGCACCTGTTTCCTGAATGGGCTGGACGGTTTCGTACAACTGATGTGAAAGTGGGTACACTGGAGCCGCCGGCTTATTACAAAGTACCGGTTCTCGTGCGGTCTTTCTGTGACGATTTGGCCGAGAGGCTGTGGCATGTGGACGATGATAATCTGCACGATATCGCTGCTTTCCTCGCCTGGGTGGACTGGCGGTTTCAGTGGATACATCCCTTCAAAGATTTTAACGGCCGCATTGGCCGCCTGACGCTGGCAGCGCTTCTTTACAAGCTTGCCCTGCCCCCTGTCGAAACTGCACCCACGAGCCCGGAGGGGCGTCGTGAATATCTCGAAGCCCTGCGAGCCGGTGATGCAGGCAATCTCGCTCCGCTTCAAAAATTATGGATCCGGCGGCTCGGAGAGGCAATCTAACCGCTGGTGTTGACTGGATCATGCAAACGTGTAATCATTGTCAGGATTGAAAAGATCCCGGCACTTGTTAAGTTCTGACGCTGGCACTCATGATGGGAGGCATTCATGGCAAAAAGAAAGTTGTTTATTACTGAGTATGACAAATCGAGACTCGAGGAACTCATTGCGGTGGCCGAGGAGTTTGGCCGCCATGACAGGAAGGATCTGGAGTCTCTGTCAGAAGAATTGGATAAGGCAGTAGTAGTGTCTCCCAAAGATGTGCCTCCAGATGTGGTAACAATGAACTCAAAGGTCGTCCTGCGTGATCTGGATACTTCTGATGAAATGACCTATGTCCTTGTTTTTCCAAGAGATGCAAACATCAGTTTGGGGGCTATCTCGGTTCTCGCCCCTGTGGGCACGGCGATCCTTGGATACGCTAAAGGTGATGTTGTGAAATGGTCTGTTCCGTCTGGAGTGCGCCGAATCCGCATCGAGAAAATTCTTTACCAGCCCGAAGCGGCCGGAGATTATCATCTATAATGTAAGCGTGCGGCTGCACCTGATGCGGCTATAATGCCAGTTAAAGAGTTGGCTGGAGTTGTCGCCAGGCTCTGTAGCGGAGCATCCCCCCTTGCCCCGGCGGCATCGCTGGTGAGCCGTCACACTCAATGGATATACACCCTAATAAAGTAACTTGACGTCCTTCTCCCTATTTTGATAACATCACATAACATTTTTTAAGGGAATCCTTTGTAAATTAAGGTAGCGGAGGTAGTTTATGCTAAATCATGACATGGAAGAGGCGGTTACTTTCGATGATGTCGTATTAGTGCCGTCAAGGGCAGATATTCATCCAAAGGATGTTGATACCAGCTCACGGCTGACAAAAAATATCAGGCTTAATATACCTATTGTGAGCGCTGCAATGGATACTGTAACCGAGGCCCGGTTGGCTATAGCTATTGCAAGGGCCGGTGGCATAGGGATTATGCACAGGGCAATGGCCCCGGAGAAACAGGCCGCTGAGGTGGAGATGGTCAAGAAGTCCGAGAGCGGGATGATTATGCGGCCTGTAACAATCTCTCCCCATCAGAAGATATTTGATGCACTTGAGATTATGAAGAGGTACAGGATATCAGGCATTCCTGTGACTGAGAACGAAAAGCTGGTAGGCATACTTACGAACAGGGACCTGAGGTTTGAGAAGAGGCTTGACCTTGCTGTCGCCGATATCATGACAAAGGACAACCTTATTACCGCACCCGTTGGCACTACACTCGAAGATGCGAAGGAGATTCTGCAAACCAACAGGATTGAGAAACTGCCAGTTGTAGATGAGGCATTCAACCTCAAGGGTCTTATTACAATCAAGGACATTGAGAAGAGGATACAACACCCTAATGCGTGCAAAGACCAGATGGGGAGGCTAAGGGTAGGCGCTGCAGTTGGTGTCGGTGAAGACGAGAAGAAGAGGGTGGAACTCCTTATTGGCGCTGGTGTGGATGTTGTCGTGGTTGACACTGCGCATGGTCATTCCATAAGGGTGATCGAGATGGTCGGGTATATAAGGAAGAGGTTCCCTGACCTGGGCATCATGGCAGGGAATATAGCCACTGCAGAGGGTGCAAAGGACCTTATAAATGCAGGCGTGGATTCGGTCAAGGTTGGCGTAGGCCCGGGATCCATTTGCACTACGAGGGTCGTGTCAGGGGCTGGTATGCCCCAACTGACGGCCATATCAAAATGCTCTGATATTGCAAAGGCCCATGGCATCCCTGTTATTGCTGACGGCGGCATTAAATATTCGGGAGATATAGTCAAGGCCATAGCAGCAGGTGCAGATGCAGTGATGATCGGCGGACTTTTTGCAGGGACAGAGGAGAGCCCGGGAGAGGTCGTGCTGCTGCAGGGCAGGAGCTACAAGGTCTATCGCGGCATGGGTTCCCTTGGGGCAATGGAGAGGGGCGGCAGGGACAGATACTTCCAGGAAGGTGAGACGAGTGAGAAAAAGCTCGTACCTGAGGGCATAGAGGGCAGGGTACCATATAAGGGAACGCTCTCAGCAGTAATATATCAACTCGTTGGCGGATTGAGATCCGGCATGGGTTACTGCGGCTGCGGTTCCATTGAAGAGTTAAAGGCAAAGGCAAGGTTTGTGCGTGTTACTTCAGCAGGTTTCAGGGAAGGGCACGTCCATGACGTGATAATAACAAAAGAGGCCCCGAATTATCATTTGGAAGGTGAAGTGTGAAAGATATACATACAGACAAGATTCTCGTACTTGACTTTGGCTCTCAGTACACACAGCTTATTGCGAGGCGTGTGAGAGAGGCCAGGGTCTATTCCGAGATAATGCCCTATAATGTCCCGTTTTCCAAAATCAGGAAATTCAATCCCAAAGGGATCATACTCTCCGGAGGCCCATCGAGCGTCTATCAGAAGGGCGCGCCGCTTTGCTCGCGCGAGGTGTTCAGGTTGAATGTCCCTGTGCTTGGCATTTGCTACGGCATGCAGCTCATGACGCACCTCTTTGAAGGTAAGGTTGGAAAGGCCCAAAAGAGGGAATACGGCAAGGCAGAGCTGTATATTGATGATGATACAAGTATCCTTGAGGGTATAGGCAATGGTTCGGTCGTGTGGATGAGCCATGGGGACAAGATAGATGCAATGCCGGAAGGTTTTTCAGCTATAGGACATACTGCAAATTCCCCTATCGCTGCGATGGGTGATGACAGGAGGAGGTTTTACGGACTTCAATTTCACCCTGAGGTAGTACACACGCAGTTTGGGACGAGGATCCTCCACAATTTTGTTTACAATATATGCGGCTGTTCTGCCACATGGACGATGAAGTCATTTCTTGAATATTCCATTGAAAATATAAAAAAGAAGGTGGGCCGCAAACACGTCATATGCGCACTCAGCGGCGGGGTTGATTCCACAGTAGTTGCAACCCTTGTCAGCCGTGCAGTCGGCGGACAGCTTACCAGCATTTTTGTCAATAATGGCCTGCTTCGAAAGGATGAGGCAGAGAAGGTCCAGCAGATGTTCAGCGAGACACTGCACCTGAACCTAAGATATGTTGATGCATCTGAATCATTCCTCGAAAAACTCGAAGGTATTACAGACCCTGAGAAGAAGAGGAAGATTATTGGAAGAGAGTTTATAAGGGTATTTGAAAAAGAGGCCAAAAAGACCGGAAAGGCAGAGTTCCTTGCACAGGGGACCCTCTATCCGGATGTGATAGAGAGTGTATCGTTCAAGGGGCCGTCTGCAACTATCAAGACCCACCACAATGTTGGGGGGCTTCCGACTAAGATGCAGTTTGCCCTTATCGAGCCGTTGAGGGAGTTATTTAAGGACGAGGTGCGGGTTCTTGGTAAAGAGCTTGGCATACCTGACGAGATCCTCTGGAGGCAGCCATTCCCAGGTCCAGGTCTTGCGATACGGGTCCTTGGAGACGTAACTGAAGAGCGGTTGAGCATCCTAAGAGAGGCAGATGCGATAGTGATTGAAGAGATAAAGAGAGAAGGGCTTTACAAAGATATATGGCAGTCGTTTGCAGTGCTCCTTCCTGTCAAGACAGTAGGTGTGATGGGTGATGAGAGGACTTATGAGAACGTCGTTGCTCTCAGGGCAGTGACAAGCATGGACGGGATGACAGCAGACTGGGTGAAACTGCCGTATGAACTCCTTGGCAGGATATCCAACAGGATTATTAATGAGGTTAAAGGGGTGAACAGGGTAGTTTACGACATTAGTTCGAAGCCGCCAAGCACTATAGAGTGGGAATAGTTGTTGGAAGTCGTCATTCCCGCGCAAGCGGGAATCCAGTGACAGGTAATAGTTGTCGTGATGATGCGACCGTCATTCCCGCGTAAGCTGGAATCCAGTTTGATTGGAGATAAATTTGCAGGAGAGGTTGCAGAAGATCATATCAGCGGCAGGTGTAGCGTCAAGGCGGAAGGCTGAAGAGCTTATAGTGGAAGGGTGTGTCACTGTCAATGGCCGTATTGTAAGCGAACTTGGCGCCAAGGCTGACCCGGAAAAGGATGCAATAAAGGTCAGCGGCAAGCTTATCCATCTTCCCCAGAGTAAGACCTACATCGTCCTGAACAAACCAAGGGGATACATTACCTCTATGAAGGACCCTGAGGGGAGGCCTGTCGTAACGGAGCTTCTTAAAGGCGTCAAGGCAAGGGTGGTCCCGGTAGGACGGCTTGATTACGATACTGAAGGCCTCCTTATCCTGACAAATGACGGAGACCTTGCGCACTCCCTTATGCACCCCTCGCATGAGATAACCAAGACATATCTGGCCAAGGTCAAGGGGGTCATTGAGGATAGCGCTATTGAAAAATTGAGAAAAGGTGTAAAACTGAGAGAAGGCCTGACCGCTCCTGCGACGGTAAACAAGTTGAAAAAGACTGATGCCAACTGCTGGGTTGAGATTACTGTTCACGAAGGGAGATACCGCCAGGTCAGGAGGATGCTGGAGGAAGTAGGGTATCCGGTCATAAAGCTCATCCGCGTAACTTACGGCCCGTTGGCCCTCGGGAATGTTCCTCTGGGCAAATACAGGCATCTGACGCCGGATGAGGTAAAACTCCTGAAGGATGAGTCAACAGGAGTTATCAGGAAAAGGACAGCAACAGGCAGGTAGGCAATTCCGGGGACACCATACTTAATTCTGTAATTTTACAGAATTAAGTATGGTGTCCCCGGAATTAAAGAAAAATCCCCCTTAGTCCCCCTTTTCAAAGGGGGAAATTAGTTCCCCCCTTTAATAAAGGGGGGATGGGGGGATTTGGTTGGGGATTTTCACGTGAAACGTACACACTACTGTGGTGAATTGAGAAAGAGCGATATTGGCAGGAAGATATCTCTAAACGGCTGGGTCAACAGGCGGAGAGACCATGGGGGCCTTATCTTCATTGATCTGCGCGACCGAGAGGGGCTTGTGCAGGTCGTGTTTAATCCTGAACGAGACAGCAATGTCCATAAGACAGCCCATGAACTGCGAAGCGAGTATGTCATCTCTATAGATGGCGAGGTTGCAGCAAGACCGCAGGGCACGGAGAACAGCAAACTTCCAACTGGCGACGTAGAGATATTAGCCAATAGCCTTACCATACTGAATACATCGAAGACTGTCCCCTTCCCGATAGATGAAGAGACAGAGGTAGCAGAAAATCTGAGGTTCAAATACAGGTATCTCGATTTAAGAAGGGAGACGCTCAGGAATAATCTCCTATTCCGCTACAGGTTTTTAAACTCAGTAAGGGCATTCCTTCATGAGAAGGGCTTTATTGACGTAGAAACCCCGTTTCTCACCAAGAGCACGCCTGAGGGTGCAAGGGACTATTTAGTACCGAGCAGGCTCAATCCGCAGACCTTCTATGCGCTGCCCCAGTCTCCCCAGCTCTTCAAACAGATACTCATGGTGGCAGGCTTTGACCGCTACTACCAGGTAGTTAAGTGTTTCAGGGATGAAGACTTGAGGGCAGACAGGCAGCCGGAGTTCACCCAGATTGATCTTGAGATGTCCTTTGTTGACCGCGAGGATGTCATTTCACTGATGGAGGAGATGCTCGTCAGGGTGATAAAAGAGACCAAAGGGATTGATGTAGCGACCCCATTCCCGAGGATGTCTTATAAAGAGGTAATGGACAGATTTGGGATTGACAAGCCTGACCTCAGGTTCGGGCTTGAATTAAAGGACATATCGGACATTGCATCTCAGGTTGATTTCAAGGTCTTCAAACAGACGATCGAGCAGAAGGGTATTGTAAAGGGGATTTCACTGCCGGGTCTTGCCGCCTCCTCGCGAAAGGAGCTTGACGACCTGACAGAGTTTGCAAAAGGTTATGGGGCCAAAGGGCTTGCATGGGTGAAGGTTACAGAGAATGGCTTCGAGGCGCCAATAACCAAGTTCTTCTCACAGGATCAGTTAAAGGGCATTGCAGAGAGATTGGGCGCTGGAAGCGGCGACTTGATGATCTTTGTCGCTGATAAGCCAAAGGTGGTCAATGATACACTGGCCCAGATAAGACTGCAAATGGGGGATCGCCTGAATCTGATAAATAAGGATGAGTACTGCTTCCTATGGGTTATGGATTTTCCTCTCCTCGAATATGATGATGAAGAGAAGAGGTATGTTGCCATGCACCACCCCTTTACCTCACCGATGCCCGAAGATGTCCCGAACCTCGACACCGACCCTTTGTCTGTGAGGGCAAGGGCCTATGACATAGTAATGAACGGTTCAGAGATCGGCGGCGGCAGTATTCGTATACACACAAGGGAATTACAGAAGAAGATGTTTGAGAAGCTCGGTATCAAAGAAGAAGAGGCAGAGGCAAAATTCGGCTTCCTCCTTGAGGCCCTTGATTATGGCGCACCTCCTCATGGCGGGATTGCCTTTGGAGTTGACAGGATAATAATGCTGTTGACCGGTGCAGAGTCCATACGCGATGTGATAGCATTCCCAAAGACACAGAAAGGAATCTGCCCCATGACAGACGCCCCATCGCCGGTAGAGCAGAAGCAATTGAAAGAGTTGCACATTAAACTCGATTAGTAATTCTGAGTAATTGTCATTCCCGCGTAAGCGGGAATCCAGAATCAGGGTGGGCATTGCCCACCTTAACAAGTTGCAGGATAGTCGGGACATTCATGTCCCGCTATTTTAAAAGCGCCGGCCTTCATGGTCGGCGATGAGCTGACTTAACATGACAGACCACCTTACCTACAAACAGGCCGGTGTAGACATAGACGCAGGCAACGAATTTGTCCGCCTCATCAAACCCCTCACAGAGGCCACGAAGAGACCAGGCGTCCTCGGCGGCATCGGCGGATTTGGCGGTCTGTTCCAATTAGACACGAAAAAATATAAAGACCCCGTGCTTGTCTCAGGCACAGATGGAGTTGGCACCAAACTGAAGCTGGCCTTCATGATGAATAAGCACGACACCATCGGGATAGACCTCGTGGCCATGTGCGTCAACGACATAATAGTCTGCGGCGCTGAACCGCTGTTCTTCCTCGATTATCTCGCCACTGGGAAACTCGTGCCTTCCATGATGGTGGACGTAATGAAAGGCATCAGCGAGGGATGCAGAAGTGCAGGATGCGCCCTGATCGGCGGAGAGACCGCTGAGATGCCTGCCATGTACCATGATTCAGAGTACGACCTCGCAGGGTTTGCAGTTGGTGTAGTGGAGCGGGAAGGTATCATTGATGGCAGTAAGATAAAGCCTGGAGATAAGATCATCGGCCTCGCATCTTCCGGACTCCACAGCAACGGCTATTCCCTTGCAAGAAAGGTCGTGTTCGACAAGATGGGCTTCAAGCCGTCAGACAGTGTGGATATACTGAGCAGGCCAATTGGTGAAGAACTACTGACGCCTACGAAGATATACGTTAAGACAGTACTCCATTTGATGAAGCATTTTGATGTAAAGGGAGTGGCACACATCACAGGCGGCGGCCTTACAGAGAATATACCAAGGGTTCTGCCTGAAGGGACAGATGCAGTCCTCTATCCAGGGAGATGGAATGCCCACGCCATATTCTATCTTATCGAGAAATGGGGCAATATCGAAAGGGATGAGATGTACAGGGATTTTAACATGGGTATCGGAATGGTGCTGATACTGCCTGAGGAACAGGCAGAAGAAGCCTTCAAAGAGCTCGAAAAATGCGGAGAGCAGCCATACATAATAGGTGAGATAGCCGAAGGCAGCAGGACAGTAGTTTACGAAAAGGGATAAGGCAGCTAAATAGGCGCATTTTCGGATGAGCCGTCATGAGACTGCGCTCACAAGGTATCGTAAAAACGTCATTCCCGCGGAAGCGGGAATCCAGACCGAAGCCTGATTCTGGATTTCCACCTCCGCGGGAATGACGGGTAGATGTGTCCTCTGTGTCTTTGTGGTAAATAACGGGTTTTTCGGATGAACCGTCATGAGCCCTTCGACAAGCTCAGGGCTCACAATGGATCGTGAAAACGTCATTCCCGCGGAAGCGGGAATCCAGACCGAGGCCTGGTTCTGGATTCCCACTCCCCGCTTAAATCCTGCGGGGACAGGTTCCGTGGGAATGACAGGTACTAAGGAGCATTTTCAGGTGAACCAGCATAAACTCAGGATCGGCGTCCTCGCCTCTGGCAGGGGCTCAAACCTCCAGGCTATCATAGATGCATCAGAACAAGGCAAGATCAATGTCCAGGTCGTTGTCGTAATCAGTGATGTGGCCGGTGCCTATGCCCTTGAGCGGGCAAAGAAGCACAACATCCCCGGCGTCCATGTCAATCCGAAGGCCTTCAAGACAAAAAAAGAATACGAACAGGCGATAGTAAACAGATTGAGAGAACATGATATAAGGCTTGTAGCATTGGCCGGATACATGAGACTCGTAACAGACGTACTTATTGACGCATTTGACGGGAATGTAATGAACATCCACCCCGCGCTACTTCCATCATTTAAGGGTTTACATGCACAGCAACAAGCGTTAGAATACGGGGTGAGGTACTCAGGCTGTACAGTCCATTTCGTAACGATTGACGTTGATGGCGGACCAGTCATCCTCCAGGCAGTAGTGCCTGTCCTTGCCAATGATACTGAGGAGACATTATCGGCCCGGATACTTGAGAAAGAACACATAATCTATCCGGAGGCGGTCCAGCTTTTTGCAGAAGGAAGGTTGAAGAGAGACGGGAACAAGGTGTTCATTATTTGACAACCCAGCAAGAAGTCTTTGCAACGTACGAATTCGTAAAAAGTCCATATGCAAGGCGCGCAAATCCTGAGGAATGAGGCGTACTTTTTGGTACGCCGCAGTGACGAAGGATGCAGCGCAACGCCGCAGATGGATTTTTTACGAATTCGTCACATGACCGGAGGTGCTATATGGAAGACAGGAGAAGAAACAGAAGGATCAGAATGGTCTCGCATCTCGAAGTAATGGTAAAGGGCAACGGCACCCACATCAACGCCTTCTCGACAAACCTCAGCCGCAACGGAGTCGGTTTCTGCACCGGAAAAGAAATAATGGCGAATCAGGAAGTGGAAATAAAGATGTATTTCGAAAACCCATCGAAGCAAAAGACTATGGAGACCATCCCCTGCAGGATACAATGGGTAAAGCAGATAAGCCGCATATACGAGGCAGGCGCCCAGTTCATCACTGCCGACCTGAAGGACTACCCAGTCCTGTCCCAGCATGTCAACCACTTAGAGCCGTAATCAGACTTCCCTGCCATTTCTTTACCATGGGGGGTTAGCTCAGTTGGGAGAGCGTGGCGTTCGCAACGCCAAGGTCGCCGGTTCGATCCCGGTACCCTCCACCAAAGTTTTCAAGGGGTTGCGGCGCTTGCGAAAACATCTTTTCCCTTCACTGTAAGAAAGATATCACCACCAACCTATGATATTAACCTATGTGTTACCTATTTGGAGAGGGTAATCGACGCGTCCATTTTCAACAGAATATTCTGGCGTTACTTCCGAAACATTGAAAATGTCCCAGTACGGCTCCAAGGTAATGCAAAATAGGAAGTATAATAGCCTGCTTAGTCTTTGCCTCATCATACTCAGAAAATTGAGGATTCTCTTTTAGACTTTTAACAAAGCGTCTTAGTTCTTACGAAGCCCGGCATCAGATGGGTTCAGAAGAGTTTTTTAACAAATACACCCGGGGAATGTTGTCGGATGATGCGGAGTTTATTGAGTGGGCCAATGACTACCGTCACTATTTGCACCTTCATCAGGAAGTGGTAAGAAGGCTGCAGAATGTTGCATGAGGTTCTGGCTGGCAAATAGAGCTGGTTCTGCATCCTGGGTCAAGAAGTTGCAATGGTCCATATGAAAACAATCTCGGGTGGACAGACAGGGGCTGACAGGGCGGCCCTGGATGTGGCAATAGAGGTGGACATGGACTACGCCGGCGCTGTACCAAAGGGCAGGATGGCAGAAGACGGGTCCCTTTCTCCTGAAAATAGTTCTGTCATAAGGGAGGGGTCATTACTGTTATTTGACTGAATATCAAAAAGGGTTGTTGCGTTCTCTTTCTAGCCCCAATTCCTTCCACAGCCATCCGAAATCATACGGGATCTTTCCTCGGCGGGCTGCATGGGCCTCCATATTCTCCATCTCCTTGAGCAGATTGATGACTTTGGGCCGGAATGTCTTGAGCTTTACAGCGTGACGGGGTGTCCGATTCGATAACGCGGGAATCTCCTCTTCCAGCCAGTCCCTGTAGCGCTTATCAAGAAAGGTCTTCATGATTGATGCCTGAACCTCCTCCGGGATCTCCTCCTTTTTCTTTGACTCCTTACGGGGAGGATATTTTATCGCCTGGGACGGTTCCTGGTGTTCCGATAACCGGTAGGCGATGCTATCCCCGGCGATCTCTTCCAATATCTTTCTGCATCGCTCACTCCGTTCATTGGAGAGGGTTTCTATGACCACCCGGTCCTTCCGGAAGGTCAGTGCGGCAAGAGATCGATAGCCTTCGGAGGTCTTTTCCCGCCAGGTGTAGTGGTCTGCCTCGATCCGTTCCATATCGGGATGTTGTTCGATGGCGGATCTCAGTTGGGCCGGATCCCTCACAGTAAAGACCGCTTTTGTGAAGAGAACGGGGTCTCCATCATGGGTCACCATCGTTGGCAGCGGCGGAAAGACCACCCAGTCGATCCACCAGTGATTGAACATCATGCCGGTCCGTTTGAAGAACGCCGTATCGTCCTTTCCCGGGAATTGCCGTTGAAATAGCTTATATTCTGATTTTAGTTCCTTTAAGAGAAAGGTCTTTGCCCTGGCCGGGAAGTTAAAGGCGGCCCCCTCGAGCACCCAGATATCATCCTTTTCGTTCATGAGACGGGTGGCCATCAGATCCCACTGAGCGAAGCAGTGAGTTGCTGATTTCTCCTGTACCTGATAGGACTCTCCGGTCCAGAGGTCTTTCAACAGGAAACCCCGGTCCATGTCGACCTGCAGCACTTCATATAACCTGAGATGGGTTTTCATCACCTTCTTTAAATGAGACAGCTCATAAGGGGGCAGGCGGGATCTCTCCCTCTCAAGGAAGATATCAGCGACTGTCTTTCCATCTTCAACGTCCATATCAAATAAGAACCAGGTGTTAAAGTTGATCTCACACTGTTCTCCCACTTCTTCCACCCTGCGAATCTCATCATCAGACCGGTTCGCCAACCTTCCTCCCCAGAACAAGGTCATGCCGATATCCTTGTCCATGGCGAATTCCTCAGTAGACGCAAATTGCAGGAGTTTCCGGATCACCGAAACCGATTCAGACCCTGCAGATGGTTCCGGCTGGTTGTTTGTTCCGGTAAAAAGGGGGGTGACATCCCTTTCCAGGCAGCACTTCTTATACTTCTTCCCGCTGCCACAGGGGCAGGGATCATTACGGCCTATCTTTCCCATTTCGCCGTATTCTACACCAAAATAGTTGCTATATCTATAGATATAGAATCCGTTGAACCCAATAATCGGGGAGGGGATAGGTCATCTCCCCTTTTTAAGCGGTTTATACGATGTTTTCTCTTTATCCCTCCAATGGTTCTATGATAGAATTATCATGCTCAATAATATTGTAACAGCCTATGTTCCTTCTCTGGATAAATGGGAAGAGGGTTTTAAGGTAAGGAGGAAACGGTTATTAAATGCATGTTTTGTAATGTTCTTAATGAAAAAGGTATGGTATTCTGATTTTGTCCTGAGGATAATGTAGTGTAGTGCAAGGCAGGGAGAACGCATGAAACTCATGATATTTTATGAATATGCCGGCAGCACGGAGTTGGTCTATAAGTGTCTGGACATCGAAAATGACGATGAGCCGGCTAAGGCAGTTGATGATTTTATAAAATGCCTTCGCGGGTGGGGCAAGGCAAAAAGGTTTTCACTCAGTAAAGACCCTCAGATGCCGGAGCCGGGTTTTGTCGCATGCTACATGAAGGATGAAAAAGGCGGCAATCGCGCTGGATCTGCCCGGAAAAAGCTCACGGTGAGTTTCCATGTCCGGGAGGAGAAGAAGGCCGCTCCCTTGAGGGAAGAGTTCTGCTCCTTTGTCGACGCGCTTCAGAATGATTCCCCAGAGGGCCGTAAGACCTTTAAGGAAGCGGCAAATAGCCCTGAGGTCCATGATTTTGAAGTGGAGTATCTAACGGAGTTTCTTCTGATGCATGTTCGCAGGGGCAGAAATAACTTACTTCAATAGAGTTGGTTGCGTATAATACAAGTATATGGTGACAAATAATATCGTTTTGAAAACAGGAGATATCACGGATTCGGTTGTGGACGCTATTGTCAATGCCGGGAATACATGGCTCAAACTGGGAAGCGGGGTGTCAGGCCCCATCAATCAAAAAGGAGGGATATCCCGTATCGTAAAATCTGAGATGATGGCTGATCCTAAAAAAGAACAATAAAAAATATCCATAGAAATATAATTTGCAGCTGGGAGACAGGGTTGCATTTAGATTGAACGGCGAGACCTATAACGGAGTGCTGGCACGGATAACCAAGCGTGCAACCGTCATGGTCAATAACTCAGGTGGGCCTATTATGGATTCCAGCGGCAATCGTTATGTCAAGTGGTATGTGCCTGTACATTATTTGGAAAAACGATAACTGCTCTGCTGGCGCCATTCCTGATGATCCGGTAGGGGAGTCTGAGGATATAATCCTTGGAGGGAGGATTAAGAGGATGTTGCTCAGGGGATAGTCTTAAATTCAAACGAGGGAATCCTTAGTTTACAGCCAAGATCGTTGTTTCTTATGGAAACTGTAGTCCCAGTTTTAAAGAAACCTCATTCAATTTTTTGTCGAGTGTCCAAATTCTAACTTGATTCAATAAACCAGCGGTGAGCAGATGCATATCAATGTAACCAAGCCCCTTCCCCATAAGTCTATAATTCTCTATGAAATGCATCACTTCTTCATGCTCTGCCGGCGGGGCAATGGGAAGTGCGTTGAGTAGCGAGAGGATTTCTGTCCTATTTTTCAGATTTCCACAAGCCAACTCTCCAATAATAAAAGAATGACAAACGACGTCCCCATAATTCAATAGTCTTTCAAGTTCAGGGTTTTCATCCCGCAGGTGTGATACCCATACTGAGGTGTCAACAAGAACCATCGGTCACCTTACGGTTCTCCTGCGGGGTATCATCTTTAGCCCCTTCTCGGTCCCCCCCAAAATGGCAAGTCTTTTTCCGCTCTCCCTTGCAATAAGCGCCTCCAGACCAAGTTTTATAAGGGAAGTTTTTTCCTTAATTCCTGTCAACTTTGATGCCCTGTTGAGCAATTCATCTTCTATGTTTACCGTTGTTCTCACAGAACCTCCTTTCATGATATGCGCTATAATATGCATAAGTATGCATATGTAATATGCAATTGTCAATAGCGATTCTACCTGCTGGACAGACTGCAAGTCAACCGATGGAGTCCATAATTTGCTCTAACATCAAACTTAAGGTGGCATTGAGGGATTCACCCCAAAACACTGTGATAAAAATGTGATAAAATCCTTCAAAAAGGGCATAAAATATAAAAATAGATAGAATCAATAGAGGGTGGAGAACCCCTTGATTTCTATGTCAAAATGGGAGACCAGACCAGAAATCAAGGGGTTATGATTTTTGCTCTTTTAGTGTTAGCAACGCCAAGGTCGCCGGTTCGATCCCGGTACCCTCCACCAATGTTTTCAAGAGGTTGCGGCGCTTGCGAAAACATCTTTTCCCTTCACTGTAACCAAAATGTCACCGGCCCGATCCAGGATGTTGACGCCATGCCTCAGGGGACACGCGCCAAACAATGGTTGACAGATTACCCTGGAATTTGTAGATTACAGACAGTAATTATATGAGACAAATGACAATGGGATTTGCAGTCAATAAATCAAGAGTTCATTCATGCTTATAGAAGAAAAAGAAATCTTCATACGCCAGAAGGCTAATGGACATATCCCTGAAACTAATGAGAAGATTTTATGGTCATTACATGCTGTTAAAAAGCTTAGAGTAGAAGATTTAAGGAAAGCAGAGGTAGAAGATTCCTTAAAAGAGTGTATAATAATTGAGGACTATACTATGGAAGGGAGACCGCTGCCTGGTTGTATGGTTTTGGGATTTACAGGCACTACCCCTATTCACTCAGTAATAGCGATTGACAAGGATTTTGATAGGATATTTGTTATAACTGTTTATAAACCTTCTGCGGAGAGGTGGGAAGATGATTGGAAAAGAAGAAAAGCAAAAGATTAAACAGTGCCCTCTATGTGGAGGAAAGATGCATGACGGTATCACTGCAGCACCATTTATTATAGAGAATAAAATTATTGTTATTAAAGATGTTCCTGCTGAAATCTGTTCAGATTGCGGAGAATCGTATATGAAAAGTAGCGTGGTTGATAGGATTGAAAACCTGCTGGACAGGCTTGAGGATCTCGACTCTGAAATGTCAGTCGTTCACTATAAGGTTGCATGACTCAATGATGTACGGCAATAGGGGTCAGGTCTTGCAATCAAGCATGAATTAAGATGTTGTTCATTCTTAAGGCCTGTGTATATTGCCACGGATTTATGTAATGAGGTATTCCTTCCTGGAGTCATAAGCTCGTTTGCAAGACCTGCCCCCCATTTCTCTTAAGCGCCACTTGATTCGCGCTCCCTTTTCCTGTAAACTTCAAAACGGTTTTTTAAACCAACCAAAACAAGGAGGAGTCCCGATGGCCAAAGCAAAGACGAAGTCGCAGATTGTGGAACACCTTTCCCAAAAGACCAGCCTTCCCAAGAAGAGCGTAACCGAGTTTCTGGATGAACTGATGTCCCTGGCCTACAAGGAAGCGAAGAACGGATTTACCCTGCCCGGATTGGGAAAGCTCGTGGTGGTAAACCGCAAGGCCAGGATGGGACGGAATCCACAGACCGGTGAGGCGATCAAGATCCCTGCAAAGCGGGTACTTAAGTTCCGTGTGGCCAAGGCTGCCAAGGATGCTGTCATGGGTGTCAAATAGATCCGATCTTGTGTCTTGAATAAGTAGAATGCGAGAGGGGGGCACCCCTCTAAATTGTGATAATTTTATGGCCCCATTCCGCTGACATCAGACCTCATTAAGATCTTTAGTTGGCAGGCGGCGCTATTGGTTTGATCTTGTATCTGTTTTGCGCCATGCTGCGATTCATGATAGAGTGAATGAGAGAGTTGCAAAAGCCGGGAAGAGACGGGTTCATGAAGACGTGGATTTTGTAAAGAGGTGCCAGAATGACCAATCCAAAGCACATGCCTTATTTTGCAATCATCATTATAGCAGCCTTGACTGCTGCACTGCTTACGGCATGTGGCGGAGGTGCTGCCGGAGTCGATGAGGATAACATCCCTCCTGACAGCGGAACAGGTGCCGATGGAGTGACCATTTATTGGAAGCATTACGGGACTGGCTTTGGCGCAGGTTGGTCGGTACAGGAGACACTCGATGGTGGTTATATCGCAGCTGGTTACGAGACGACTGGTCAGTCGGATAAGGCGGACGTCTATGTAGTGAAGACTGATGCGCATGGCGATGTGCAGTGGCAGGGGTGGTTCGGCGGGACAGGCTGGGACGAGGGTCATTCGGTCCAGCAGACAGCGGACAACGGCTTCATCGTAGCGGCCTGCATGGACTGCGATTCTGATTCCAGAAACTTCTATTTTCTCAAACTTGACGAAGGCGGCAAAAAAGTATGGGAAAAGGACATTTCGGGATCGTCGCTAAGCGGTGCATATGGGGCGCTTGAAAGCAGTTCCGGTCCGAACCCGGATGGGTACGTTCTTGTGGGATCAGACCTTAACCAGGGGGTTGCCCTGATAAAGACAAATCCTGCAGGCGATGTTATATGGCAAAAATCCTTTGCGAGTCACGCTGGCTGGGATGTGGGTTTTGCCGTTGAGCAGGCGGCCGATGAGGGGTTTGTCATCACCGGAACCTACGGGGGAGGAATCGGCCTGATCAAGACCGGGCCGGATGGTGCCGTGCAGTGGAGCAAGACATACGGCCCGGGCGAAGGATGGTCAGTCAGGCAGACCTCCGATGGCGGTTACGTGATCGCGGGACGCACGACTCAGAGTCCCTGGTTTGGCGGAACCGATTCCGGAGACGCTATCGTCATCAAGACGGATAAGGATGGCAACCAGGTCTGGAGCAAGACCTTCGGCGGGGCCGAGGATGACGAGGCGCGTTCGGTCGCCAGGACACTTGACGGCGGGTACATCATCGCCGGAAAGACCAAGTCTTATGGTCCGGGACCGGTTGATCCTGACCAGCCCTGGCAGTGGGAAGATGTGCTCCTAATCAAGCTCGACTCGAACGGCAACCCTATCTGGCAGAAGGTGAAGGGGCATCGCCCTAACAGCAGTGATGGGGCCGCTTCTGTTTATCCGGTGTCTGATGGCGGCTACATCGTTGCCGGCAACAGTAATGCTTACCCAAACGGCACCGTGCTGATTGCCAAGACTGATAAAAACGGCGATACCGTGAATTTGGGTGATGAGGACCTTACCATTACCGTGCCTGGTGTTCAAGGCATGATCAACTTTACCAATGCGATTGATGTTGCATCCGCGGGGGCCCGGGGGATAACGTTGCCGTACGATGTTGGGACCATTGCGCTCGCCGTTCTGTCCGATGTGGCTAACGGCAGACCAGCGGGCGATCTCTGCAACGGCGACAACAACGGGTACAATGCGGCGCTCGTGCCATCGCTGCCGATTGCAACAGGAAGCACGCTTACCGTAACATTCAAGGATTGTGTCAACGGGCCGGGTGGCAGCGAACGCACGCTGAACGGAGGTTTTGTGCTCACGGTTGATAGCTTCACCGGAAGCTTATCGTCGAACTATACAGTACAGACCACGATCAGTCCGATAAATGTCACAAGCGCCGAGTCAGGCGGATCGCTGTCGAACTCGATAACAGGCGGTATCAGGTTCTCCAGGGATGCGGTAGGCGGTAACTTTACGGAGCTGTCACAGTCAATTGACTTGCCGTTGCCTGTTTTGCTTACCTACAGCGAGACTGAGGACAGCGTCAATGTAACCCGTGTCATCGGGCCCTTCGGGATCCACGACAGCGTGGCTGCATCAGGAGCCGGGGCCTATGCGATAGGTCTTGCCGGAGATGCTGCGACAGTCGAAATTCCAGGTTCGACCGCTGGTACGCTCTCTGTGACGGTGCTCCAGACGGTTCAGGGTGCAGGGCCAGGAGCTGCTCCGGGCAGCGGGAGCTTCAAGATTATTGCACAGGACGAAAGCAGCATGACTGTGACTATGGCTGGTGCCGGGATCACGCTTTCAATAGACACGAACGCCGACGATACCATTGACGGGACTATCTCGACCACATGGGATTTCCTGTATTAGTCTCCAGTCCACGAAATTATGAAAGGCATCACCAATTTCAGGAGAACCGTCATGAGCCCTTCGACCAGCTCAGTCTCACCAAGGTTCATGAAAACGTCATTCCCGCGTAAGCGGGAATCCAGCCCGAGGCCTGGTTCTGGATTCCCACTCCCAGCTTAAATCCTGCTGGGACAGGTTCCGTGAAAATGGCAAATACACAGGAACACTTTCAGGTGCTCCTTAATGTTCATGGAATCTGAAACCCCGCGTGGCGAGGGCAGCTATAGATGGCCAATAGACCCGGCTGTGTATACCAGCCTCACTCGGTCGTAGTGCCGTCGAATTCGGCCTCCTGAGCCTCGGCATCTTTCTTTGTCGCCCTGATGATGCCGTCCTTGTGGTGCGGCGGAGAATAGATGGTATAGAGTCTCAGTGCTTCACTCGTCGAGGTGTTCACAACGTTGTGTTTTGCCCCTGCCGGAACGACGACCGCCGTGCCATCACCCACTTCATATTGATTGCCGTCTATTATGACCATTCCCCGGCCTTTCTCAAACCGGAAAAACTGGTCAGTATCATCGTGCACTTCCATGCCTATTTCCTCACCCGGGGCGAGGCTCATCAGCACCAACTGGCTGTATTTGCCGGTGTAGAGCACCTTGCGAAAATTGTTGTTTCCTGTCGTTAGTCTTTCGATGTTATCACGATAGCCTTTCATTTTTTGTCCCCCCCTTATCCATTCTCAGTTTAACAAAGTTCCGGCCTATAATAAAGGAGAGAAATGAAACTTACATTAAAATACCTGTTATTTCTATAGCTGTTGGTTCTATGATGAAATTATAATGCCATTGAGATATAATGGCGTTCCAGTAGCAGCGGGTGGAAGTGGGGTAAACCTCATGAGGGTTTACAGTAAGAAATACTGATTCATTAAACGATTGGAGATGCTCATGACCATGCTTAAAGAATTAACAGACCTTATTCTTGAGAAGTCACTTAAAGTGGCGGATGAACCTGTATTTGAGCTTTCCTCAGGCAGGAAGAGCAATCTCTACATTGACTGCAGAAAGACCACGAAGAATGCGAGAGGCGCCTATCTGATAGGTAACATCATTTACGAAAAGATATCAGGTCTTGATGTGGATGCGATTGGGGGGCTTACCATGGGGGCTGATCCAGTGGCTGATGCAGTAGCATATACGAGCGTGCTCAAGGGTAAATTGATAAACTCTTTTTCTGTGAGAAAGAAGGCTAAGGAGCACGGACTCAAGAGGGTTATTGAGGGTGATGTCAAAAGCGGGGACAGGGTTGTTATTGTTGATGATGTTGCGACGACAGGACAGTCCACTATTGAGGCGATAGAAAATGCAAGGGCCGGAGGTCTCACTGTCGTTAAGGTTATTATTCTGGTAGACAGGCAGGAAGGTGGAAGGGAAAACATCCTGAAGCATGATGTTGATTTTGAAGCGGTACTGACGAAAGAGGACCTGCTGAAAGAATATTACAAAAAACAGAGGAATTCATAATATCATTACGGACCTGACATGGCCGTTCTCTCTTCAGCCTTTTCAAATGTTGCGGTTACTGTCCTGGACGAGTTCATGGTGACTTTACATGGCCTTTTCCCGGTGCATGCCCCGCTCCAGCCGGTGAAATAGGAACCAGTGTCTGGCCTGGCCTTGAGTGTCACACGGGCGTTTTTGCCGGCGCTGGTTGGGATATACATAATACCGGAGCAGTCATCAAAATCCCCATCCCCTGCAATTGCCGGTACACCCTGACAGATTACATTGCCGGTGCCGGTCCCTGATTTAGTAACCTCTACAGGCTGGAACCCGTTGAGAAATTTTCCCCAATCCCTGTCTGTCCACCCATAAGGGTCCATATGATCTCCGACATACGCCCTGCAATCTCCTCTATAACTCTCCGGGATGGTGGTGCAGTCTACGAGGGGTGAATAGTCTGCGTGTCTGAACACCCTGTCTGTATTGATTCTGTAGGTATTCATCAATTGAGCTGTAAGCCGCGCCAGCGCCTTTTGTTGTTTATGTGTGAAGGGTTTGCCTGACCTCTCCTGAACAGTGGTCGAATATAGTTCTATGCCTATCGAAGATAGATTAACGACGTTATCTGTAGAGCGGGTGTGGCGGGCCGCCCGCAGATCATCAAACCTCCGGATGACGGTCCCATCGCGGTCAATATAATAATGGGCGAAGGCACAGGTACTGAGGGAGTGTGCGACCACCTCGTTAAAGGACATTGATGGACTTACGTGGGTGGAGTGTATAATGATCTGGGTGATCTGATCGCTGCCCCTGTCCGGTGTATCACAATCTGCCGGCCTGCTTGTCAGGTCGCCGTATTGTCCTGTTGCCCTGGCCTGCTTTATTTCCTTCAGCACGCCCTTGTCAATGTTGTGCCTGTGCGGCCTCGCTGCCGTTGGGGTGACAACTGCTATGGAGACTATCATGACCAGCATGCATGACAGAAGATATCTCATACAGCAATTTAATACCATTGCAAAGGCCGGCTGTCAATAGAGGTTATAAGATTTGACACCTATAAACAATTTGCAAAACCCGGTGGTTGTATATAGAATAAATAAGGGAGGTATCCTATGAGTGCCAGGAAATCTGCTGTTGGAATAAAAGAAGGTGACAAGGCGCCTGACTTTGTGCTGTCGGATTATGAGGGTAGGGACGTGTCGCTCTCCGGCTTCAGGGGTAAGAAGGTAGTCCTCTATTTCTATCCTAAGGATAACACACCGGGATGTACGAAAGAGGCCTGTTCATTTCGTGATGGTTATGGAGAGATTAATAAGCTGGGCGGTGTTGTGCTCGGGGTGAGTGCTGACTCAGTGGCATCTCACATAAAATTCAGGGATAAATTTGAGCTTAACTTCCCGCTCCTCAGTGATGCAAATAAAGAGGTGGTACAGGCCTATGGCGTATGGAAGGAGAAATCCCTGTATGGCCGTAAGTTCATGGGCATTGAGCGCACGACATTTATTATAGATGAAGAGGGTAAGATTGCCAGGATCTTCCCGAAGGTCAGGATAGATGACCATCTTGATGAGGTTCTTGAGGCGCTTAAAACTGCCCCTTGAATTCTGTAAATGCCCGCTTTAAATCCTCCAACTCCTGGCGAAGCCGTAATAACTCTTCCTCAAGTCTCATGATGTGTTCATCTTCCGGATAATTAGTCTGTACGGGTGATGGTGCCTGACCTGTAATTTCTGTATCTGTCTTTTCCTGTACATCAGTCAACAGGTGTGTGTATCGTGGCTCTTTCAGCCCATGCTGACGGGGGAGCAGCTTTACATAGCCCATTTCCTCAAGGCTCAGGAGTATCTCTTTAACCTCTTCTACGTTGTTAAATTGGTAGAGGCGGTCTGTACGCTCCCGTATCTCGGCTGCTGTCTGCTGGCCGCGCAGGAACAGGACGCAGATTATGGCAGCCTCCTTATTGACAAGATTGCGGGCCTTGAGAAAGTCGTGTGCGTATTTTGAAACCCGGCTCAAATCACTCTGCCATACCAGGCCCTTTCCTTTAAGACTGTCAATGGCGCTTAAAACTGTCTCTTCATCATACGATACAACCGGTTCCCTGCTCGATTTCTGATTGCACGCATTGACGAGTGCGTTTAATGAAAGGGGATAGTAATCAGGGGTGGTCATCTCCTTTTCGATTAGACAACCAAGGACACGCACTTCCGGTTCAGTAAGCTTTAACTCCATAATAGTAAACCCTCCGTTGAATGAGATATTATCAGAATTGTCGCAGTAATGTCATCATAATTTGAACTGTTTATATATTTCCCTTGCAATTGCCATCTTCATGTGTTAGGATGTCTTTCAATTGACGAATCGCGAGGCGGATGTAGCATACCCCTTATTATCAAAACATCACTCCTCAAAAGCAGGGCCATCAGAAACTAAAGAAAGAGTTTTGGGCTGGAAACTTCTTCAGCAGTTAATCAGTGTGACTGATTCCGGATTACCCTTCTGACAGATTCTTCAGGCAATATGGAAAGAATGATATGGTTTCAGGATTTATGTATTTAGCTGGGGAGACGTATGTCCCGGACCAGGGTATCTTTCCGTTTTAACAATATGGGACTTTAGTCCCGGAATTTAATCAGGAGAAAAAGAATATGTCGTTTGAAAAAATGGGGCTCAGCCCCGAAATCCTCAAGGCTTTAAAGAGTAAGAATTATGTGGACCCTACACCCATTCAGTCTAAGGCCATCCCTGTCATTATGCAGGGAAAGGACCTGATCGGTTGTGCACAGACCGGTACCGGAAAGACCGCAGGATTCACCCTTCCAGTACTTAACAGGCTTCAGAAGGGGAAGTCGCCATCGCTTAGGGCGCTGGTACTTGTTCCGACCCGTGAACTTGCCATGCAGGTGCATGATAGTGTGAAAACTTACGGTAGTAACCTCCGTCTGCGTACGGCCCTTGTCTATGGAGGTGTCGGCATATATCCACAGAAAGAGGCGTTGAGACGAGGGGTGGACATACTTATCGCAACACCAGGCAGGTTGATGGACCACATGCGCCAGAGGACCGTTTCGTTTAAGAATCTGGAAGTACTTGTGATTGATGAGGCAGACCGTATGCTTGACATGGGATTCATTGCCGATATACGGACCATTATTAAGAGTATCCCCCAGCAGCGCCAGACACTTCTGTTCTCCGCCACTATGCCAGCTGAGATACAGAGGCTTGCTAACGAGATTTTAAAGCAACCTGAGGTTGTTGAAGTAGCACGTCAGGGTACTCCTGCATCAGGTGTCAGACAGGTTGTCTATCCTGTGGATGTAACACGCAAATCCGATTTGTTGGTTCATCTGATTGAAAAAGAGCAGATGTCGAGGGTGCTTGTCTTCACGAGGACTAAAAATCGTGCGGAAAAGCTGGCAACACATCTTAACCGCAAAGGGAGTATGGCAGAGGCTATCCATGGTGACAAGAGCCAGCGGGAACGTACTCAGGCACTTCAGGCCTTCAAAAATGGAGACGTACAGGTGCTGGTTGCAACGAATGTGGCTGCCCGCGGACTTGATGTCAAAGAAATTTCTCACGTGGTGAACTATGAAATGCCTGACGCCCCTGAGGATTATGTCCACAGGATTGGGCGGACTGCACGTGCAGAGAAAACAGGCGATGCAATTTCACTGGTTTCTTCATGTGAGCGTGAAAGCCTTCGCAACATTGAAAAGTATATTGGAACAAAGATTCGTCAGGTCGTGATGGATGGTTTTGCAAACAGTGATTTAGGACAGAAGCTGGCTGCCAGGGCTGAGCCTTCTTTTAAGACAAGGGCCAGGCGACCAGGTCGTTCAAGACGTCCATCATATAGCGGTTATACCAAAGGTTAACTTTTCAAATCCCCCCAGCCCCCCTTTTCTAAAGGGGGGAACTAATTTCCCTTTTAAAAGGAGAGCTAATTTTCCCCTTGAAAGGAGAACTAATTTCCCCCCTTGAAAGGAGAGCTAATTTTCCCCTTTGAAAGGGGAACTAATTTCCCCCCTTGAAAGGGGAACTAATTTCCCCCTTTGAAAAAGGGGGATTGAGGGGGATTTTCCACGTTGCGGCTTTCCTTGCTATTCTCCCTGAGAAGTGGTAGTTATTTATCTGTAACCACTTTCATGAAAAGGAGATGGCCATGTCTAAATTACCTTCTCAGTATGTCAGTATAAAAAAGAGGTTCAGAGACTATTTCGATGCTGTTGATAATCTCGGCAAGTCCACAAAGGGAATGGGGCCGCTCGATGAGAGGACTTCTCAGCTTGTACAGCTTGCAGCCGCTGCAGCCTTAAGATCAGAAGGAGCTGTTCATTCACATACAAAAAGGGCGCTTGAGGCAGGGGCAAGCCGGGAGGAGGTATACCATGCGCTGATACTCCTGACGAGCACACTGGGATTCCCTACTGTATCTGCAGCACTTAGCTGGGCCGATGATGTATTGCCTAAACGAAAGAAATAGCAAATAGAATGGGGGCAGGTTTTCAATTATGACACCAGACCTCAGTAGCGATCGGGCCATATGACTGCTTTCGCTGCCACTCCAAATAGATGCGTTTGTATTAGCGCCTGCCTTTGTCGTGCTTATTGTGTCCCTTGCCTGGATGTCCTTTGTACTTGTTGTTTTTGTAGTGCTCATCCGCAACGAAATGTCTTCCCTTGTACTCAGTGCCGTGATTTCTGTAGGCCGCAAACTCCCGGTCACGGTATGTATGCAATTGATTTATCGTAAATCTCCGCAGCCCCGGTGGCAGAGATTTGTGTTTAATGTGAACCCATGGATCTCCGTATCCATGTGACCAGTACCAGTGATCATTATTGTAATAGTAGTAGCGTCCGCTTATAAAGAAGATAGAATAAGGGATGCCTACTGCCACGTAGACCCCTGGCCTGGACAGGAAAATCATCATTGGTGGTTCCTCAACCACTACCGCCTGTGGTACAGGTACACCGATGTTGACATTGACATTAACCTCGCCCCTTGCCTGAGTTCCTGTAATGACTGCAAACAGTATTAATATGGTTAAGCAAGCTGTTAATAACTTAACTGCATACTTCATCAATATCCTCCTATGGTTTGGCGCTGGATTACTGCTTTTTCGGAAATGCCACTTATATTTATTAGCAGATAAAGTGACTTTCTGTCAAGGTGCACCTGTTATTACAAAACTCTTTGAATTCCTTGACTATCAAGGCCTTTATATGATAATTTTGTAAGTCTATCATGTATCATCCAACCTTTGAAGAATTCTGCAAAAAGGCGGAGCAGGGGAACCTTATCCCTGTTTATAAAGAGATCCTAGCCGACCTTGAAACACCTGTCTCTGCGTTTCTCAAGATAGATAAGGGTGATTACTCATTCCTGCTTGAAAGCGTCGAGGGAAAAGAGAAATGGGCCAGGTATACTTTTCTTGGAAGTAAACCAAGGGTGATTATAAGGGCGGATCAGAGGGGAGTAACAAGGGTAAGGGATGGTGTCGTGACAACAAAGTCCTATGAAAATCCCCTTGATGCAGTCAAGGAGGAGATGTCCCTTTATAAACCTGTCCTTGATGAAAACCTTCCGAGATTTTTTGGCGGCGCTGTGGGTTATATGACCTATGACATGATCAGGCATTTTGAAGAAGTAGAAATAGAAAAACGGGGTGAGTTTACCCACATCCCTGACCTTTTTTTTGTTATTACTGATACCCTTCTGATCTTTGACAATCATCTTCATACTATAAAAGCAGTTCACAATGCCCATATCAAGGATAACGATCTGAAGGCTGCATATGAGAAGGCCATAGAAAAAATAGACGAAGTTGTGGAAGAGCTGTGGGGTCCTCTAAAGCATAGCCACTATTCAAGAGGTGGTGACCATGTCAATCTCCAATGGTCATCTAATGTGACTAAAGATGAATTCATGGAGAAGGTTGACAGGGCTAAAGAGTATATAGCTGCCGGAGATATATTCCAGGTTCAGATATCCCAGCGGTTCAGCCTTGATACCACTTCGAATCCCCTTGATATCTACAGGGCACTCAGGAGGATTAATCCATCTCCCTATATGTTTTATCTCAGGTATGGAGACCTGCATGTTGTAGGCAGCTCACCTGAGGTTTTGGTCAGGCTGGAAGGAAGCCGTGTTGAGACAAGGCCGATAGCCGGTACGAGGAGGAGGGGCAGGAGTCCTGAGGATGATATGCGCATGGAGAAGGAACTCATATCTGATCCCAAGGAGCGGGCTGAACATATTATGCTGGTGGACCTTGGACGGAACGACATTGGCAGGGTTTGCAGGAAAGGGAGTGTATCGGTTAATGAATTGATGGTCATTGAGAGATATTCACATGTTATGCACCTCGTATCCAACGTCATTGGCGAGATTGACCCTCAGTATGATGGTTTTGATCTCCTTGAGGCCTGTTTCCCTGCAGGAACAGTCACAGGCGCTCCAAAGATACGTTCAATGGAGATAATAGAGGAACTGGAATCATCCAACAGGGGGCTCTATGCAGGTTCTGTGGGGTACTTCAGTTTTCAGGGTAATATGGATGCATGCATAACCATCAGGACTGTTGTGATAAAAGGAAATAAGGCATACCTCCAGGCCGCAGCAGGTATTGTGGCAGATTCAGAACCTGAGAAAGAGTATCTTGAGACAACCAATAAGATGAAGGGAATGGTCAAAGCGATTGAGATGGCGGAGAGAGGATTGGAGTAATGCTGCTCATAATAGATAACTATGATTCATTTACATATAATCTGGTACAGTATCTTGGCGAGCTGGGACAGGAGATGGAGGTGTACCGTAACGACAAGATCGGTATTGAGGAGATAGAATATCTGTCTCCTGAAAGGATAGTGATCTCTCCCGGCCCATGTACGCCTAAGGAGGCTGGAATATCTGTGGAATTGATCAAAGCATTTGCCGGCAAGATACCCATCCTCGGCGTCTGTCTTGGTCACCAGTCAATTGCAGAGGCATTCGGCGGAGAAGTGATCAGAAACTACAGGCTGATGCACGGCAAGACGTCAATGATACGTCACGACGGCAGGACGATATTTGCCGGACTCCCCAATCCATTTGAGGCAACGAGGTATCATTCACTGGTAGTAAAAAAAGAGACACTTCCTTCCTGTCTTGAGATAAGCGCTGAGACTGATGAAGGTGAGATTATGGGTATAAGGCACAGGGAGTATAAGGTCGAAGGAGTACAGTTTCATCCTGAGTCTATATTGACCACAGCAGGAAAGGACCTGCTGTGGAATTTTGTTAATTTATAGGTTTACGGGGTTATGATTAAAGAAGCCATTGCCAAACTTGCAGACAGGTTAAACCTGACAGAGGCTGAGTCTGAGGCTGTTATGGAGGAGATCATGACAGGCCAGGCGACTCCTGCACAGGTTGCATCATATCTCACTGCCCTCAGGATGAAAGGGGAGACGGTTGAGGAGATCACAGGCGCCGCAATAGTGATGCGTAATAAGGCAGCGAGAATAAGGGTAAATGACCCTGATGCTATAGATACATGCGGCACCGGCGGCGACCGCCTTCATACGTTTAATATTTCCACGACAGCTGCCTTTATAGTTGCAGGTGCAGGGGTAACTGTGGCAAAGCACGGCAACCGCTCTGTATCAAGCATGTGCGGCAGTGCAGATGTGCTGAGGGCCCTTGGTGTGAACATAGATATAAAACCTGAGAAGGTTGAGAGGTGTATCAATGAGGCAGGAATAGGTTTTTTGTTTGCGCCCCTGTATCATCCTGCGATGAAGCATGCAGTTGTGCCAAGGCAGGAGATAGGGATCAGGACTATGTTTAATATACTTGGTCCGCTGACTAATCCGGCGGGCGCTGCGCGTCAGGTGGTTGGTGTGTATTCGCCGCACCTCACGGAGATCCTTGCACGCGTGTTGTTGAATATTGGGGCAAAGCACTGCCTTGTGGTTCATGGAAGTGACGGTCTTGATGAAATTACAATAACAGGTGAGACGGCCGTTAGCGAGGGGAGGGGCGGAGAGGTCAGGACCTATACAATCAGGCCTTCTGATTTCGGGATGCGTGCAGCGTCTATAGAAGACATAAGAGGCGGCAGTCCAGAGGAAAACGCCCGCATCGTTTTGCAGATACTGGAGGGCGAGAAAGGGCCAAAACGGGATGTAGTCCTGTTGAATGCGGCAGCAGGTATCCTTGTGTCAGGCAGGGCGGCTGATTTCAGCCACGCCATTATAGAGGCTGAAAAGTCTATAGTTGCAGGGGCTGCCCTTGCTAAACTTGAATCGTTGAAAAGGATGACTAACCAGGGGTAGGACAGGCATAACCACGGAAAGGATGCAGGAGGGGGATGGCGGTCAACCCTGCGGTAGATGTGCATATAGTAAGGGTTTTTTAGAATGATAATGGAAGGTTTACTGGCAAAAATTGTTGAGCGAAAGAGAGAAGACCTCGCCCGGGTTAAGGCTGGGCTGTCTCTTAGGGAGTTGAAATCCCGTCTTAGGGATAGAGAGCCGCCGCGTGATTTTGTCAAGGCTATTTCAGGCAGAGAGAAGCGACGCGTAAATCTGATTGCTGAGATTAAGAAGAAGTCACCTGTAAAGGGGATGCTGGTAGATGATTTGGTGGTTGATAAACTTGCACGGCAGTATGAAGAGGCCGGGGCTTCTGCAATTTCAGTGATTACAGAAGAACACTATTTCTGCGGCAATCCGGCCTATCTCGGAGAGGCAAAAAAGGCGGCAAAGATACCTGTGCTGAGAAAGGATTTTCTGCTTGATGAGTATCATATTTATGAGGCGAGATATATAGGGGCGGATGCCATCCTGCTTATTGCAGCGATATTGGATACTGCCCAGCTGTCTGACTTTATCGCGATCTCATCAGAACTTGGCATGGCAGCGCTTGCTGAAGTTCACGATGAGACAGAGCTTGAAAAGGCGCTCAGGGCCGGGGCAGAGATAATCGGAATAAATAACAGGGACCTGACAACTTTTAATGTTGACATTAAAACTACAATGAGAATCATTAAAGAAGTGCCGGCTGAGAAGGTGATAGTAAGTGAGAGTGGAATAAATTGCAGTAATGATATAAGGATGCTGGGAGATGCAGGTGTTCACGCAGTCCTTGTCGGAGAGTCTATTGTCACATCCGGCGATGTTGTGAAGAAGATAAAGGAACTCATAGGGGAATAAGACCGAATGGTTAAGGTGAAAATATGCGGTATAACCAACATAGAAGACGCACTGGCAGCGGCTGAGGCAGGCGCTGATGCACTGGGTTTTGTATTCTATCCTGAAAGCCCCAGATTTATTGACCCGGGCAAGGCTCGTGCTATAATAGCCAGGCTGCCGGTATTTATTACATCTGTAGGGGTCTTTGTAGATGAGACCGAGGACCTTATAAGGCGTATCATCCGTGAAGGGGGCATTCAGGTATTGCAGTTTCATGGGGCTGAATCCCCGGTTTTATGTAACCGTTTCAGGGAGAAGGCGATCAAGGCTATCAGGATTAAGGATGAGCAAAGCATCAGGGATATGAAGATGTATGATGTTGACACCTTTCTTCTTGATACTATGGCAGATGGGGCTAAAGGGGGGACAGGAAAGACCTTCAACTGGAAATATGCTGAAATGGCCAAAGAACATGGCAGGATTATCCTGTCAGGCGGGCTCAACCCGGCCAATGTGGGAGAGGCAGTCAGGCAGATCAGGCCTTACGGTGTTGATGTCTCGAGCGGCGTTGAGATAAGCCCCGGGAAGAAAGACCATATAAAAATAATGGAGTTTATAAGAGAGGCGAAAAAACAACATGCTCCCTGATGATAGCGGTCACTTTGGAATATATGGCGGCAAGTTTGTGCCTGAGACACTCATGCCGGCCTTACAGGAACTGGAGGATGTTTATTTAAAGGCAAAGGACGACCCTGCCTTTAAAAATGAACTCGACTACTATCTCAGCAAGTTTGTCGGCCGGCCGACATCACTCTTTTTGGCAGACAGACTGACCAGGCATTTAAAGGGGGCCAGGATATACCTCAAGCGTGAGGACCTATGCCATACAGGCGCTCATAAGATAAACAATACGATTGGACAGGCCTTGTTGACAAGGCGTATGGGAAAACGGCGAATCATTGCCGAGACCGGGGCAGGTCAGCATGGTGTTGCAACGGCTACAGTTGCTGCCATGTTCGGGCTTGAATGCGAGATATACATGGGGACGGAAGACATGGCACGGCAGTCTCTCAATGTATTCAGGATGAGGCTTCTTGGGGCAAAGGTGAGACCGGTTGACAGCGGCAGCAGGACTCTCAAAGATGCGATAAGTGAGGCCATGAGGGATTGGACAACCAATGTGCGAACGACCCATTATATACTCGGGTCGGTGCTTGGCGCCCATCCATTCCCGATGATGATCAGGGATTTTCAGTCTGTAATAGGGAAAGAGGCCCGGGAGCAGATTATCGCGGCTGAAGGTAGGCTGCCTGATCATCTTGTGGCATGCGTGGGAGGCGGGAGTAATGCGATAGGACTTTTTTATTCGTTTATTGATGATTCATCTGTAAAGATGACGGGAGTTGAGGCAGGCGGGCTTGGCATCAGGACAGGAAAACATGCAGCTAGATTTGCTACAGGTTCTGTTGGAGCGTTTCAAGGCACTATGACTTATCTCCTTCAGGATAAGAATGGCCAGATCAGGGTTACTCATTCAGTGTCAGCAGGCCTTGATTATTCGGCGGTCGGGCCTGAGCACAGTTATTACAAGGATGCAGGCAGGATTAATTATACATACGTCACAGACAGGGAGGCACTTGCGGCATTCTCCCTCCTGAGTGAGATAGAGGGCATTATGCCGGCGCTGGAAAGCGCGCATGCAATAGCATATGTAACAAAGCTTGCGCCGGCATTGCCGGCGGACAATGTCATTATTGTAAATCTCTCCGGCCGCGGTGATAAAGATGTTCAGCAGGTGGCGGAGATATTGGGCAGCAGGTAACGTAAAATGGGCAGAATCGAAGAGACATTTCAAAGACTGAAGTCTGACAATGACAAGGCGCTTATTACGTATATCATGGCCGGAGATCCGGACCTTGATACTACAGGATTCCTGATTGAGACCATTGTGAAGGCCGGCTCTGATATTATAGAACTTGGCGTTCCCTTCTCAGATCCGGTTGCAGATGGTCCCACTATACAGGCCGCATCTGCCCGTGCGCTTAAATCCGGGACCACACTGAAAGGCGTCCTTTCACTCGTTAAAAAGGTCAGGAAAAAGGTTGATGTCCCGATTATCATCATGACGTATTACAATATAATATTTCAGTACGGGTTAAAGAAATTTACTGTTGATGCTGTAAGATCAGGAGTTGACGGCGCCATTATACCTGATCTCCCTCCTGAAGAGTCTTCAGAGTTTGTGGGTCATGCAAGGGAAGCCGGTCTTGCGACCGTTTTTTTGCTTGCACCAACGAGCACTGAAGAGCGGATAAAGAAGGTTACAGGCTCTGCCTCAGGTTTTGTGTATTATGTATCCATGACAGGTATTACCGGGGGAAGGCTTGCCAACATGCAGGAGATAAAGGAGAAGATCCCGCAGATTCAGATGCATACTGATCTTCCTGTTGCTGTGGGTTTTGGAATCTCAGGCCCGGAAGCGGCAAGGAAGATCTCCCGCTGGGCAGACGGCGTTATCGTTGGCAGCGCCGTTGTAAGGATTGTCGGGGATAACCGGGGCAGGAAACAGCTGCTGTCAAAAGTAGGCAAATTTGTAGGTTCATTGAAAGGCGCGCTGGTTTAAATATGGCATGGTTTAAGAAAGAAGACAAGAAGGTAAAGATTCCTGAAGGGCTCTGGATAAAGTGCAACTACTGCCGGGAGATTATCTACAGGAAAGAAGTAGAGAAAAGCTCCATGGTATGTCCCAAGTGCAAGTATCACTTCTATATATCAATAGAGGACAGACTGGCCATTATGATAGATGACGGCACGTTCAGGGAGCTTGACAGCTCAATACACTCCCTCGATCCCCTGGAGTTCAAAGATTCTGCCAAATATAAGGACAGGATCAGGAACTATCAGAAGTCTACCGGATATGCCGACGCCTTTGTATATGGCGAGGGTAAAATAAGTAATTCCCCTGTCATTGTCGGGATATTCAATTTCAAGTTTATGGGCGGCAGCATGGGGTCTGTTGTCGGAGAAAAGATACTGCGTGCAGCAGAGACCGCCCTGAATATGAAGCTGCCGCTCATTATAGTCTCTGCATCCGGCGGTGCGAGGATGCAGGAGGGGATCCTTTCCCTGATGCAGATGGCAAAGACCAGCGCCGCTGTATCGCGTTTATCTGAGATGGGAATTCCGTACATATCCATACTGACGGATCCTACATTCGGCGGCGTTACAGCAAGCTTTGCTATGCTTGGAGATATAATAATTGCCGAGCCAAAGGCCCTGATAGGTTTTGCCGGTCCGAGGGTAGTTGAACAGACTATCAAACAGCAGCTCCCTGATGGATTCCAGCGGGCAGAGTTCCTGCTCGAGCATGGCATGATAGACATGATCGTAGAGAGGAAAAAGCTCAAAGAGACTCTATCCAAGGTTATAACCTTTTTCAGCCCTTCTTAAAAGCGAGAGATGAACGAGCTATCTTATTTATATTCTCTCCAGCAATTTGGAATAAAATTAGGACTCTCAAACATCAAAGAGTTATGCGCTGTTTCCGGCAACCCGCAGGATAAGGTCAGGACTGTACACATCGGCGGGACCAATGGAAAAGGGTCAACTGCCGCGATTATTTCCAATATCCTGCAGAAGGCAGGATACAGAACAGGTCTTTACACATCACCTCACCTCATAGATTTTACTGAACGGATCAGGATCAATAATGTCCCCATTTCTGAAGAAAGGGCATCCTCACTGATAAGGCATATAAGGGATAGAATTATTAATGGGGGCATAGCCCCAACCTTCTTTGAGTTTTCGACTGCCCTTTCGCTGCTGTATTTTGCAGAGGAATCTGTTGACATTGCTGTGATGGAAGTCGGCATGGGGGGGCGGCTGGATGCAACGAATATAATTAATCCGCTCGTATCAGTAATTACCAATATTGAATATGACCATACCGAGTATCTGGGCAGGTCACTGGAAGAGATAGCAGTGGAAAAATGCGGGATTATAAAAATGGGAGTTCCGCTCGTTTCCTCAGAGAGGAGGCCTGATATATTTTCTGTATTGGAAAGGGCGGCTGAGGAAAAAGGAAGTCCTGCGTATTGGTACGGCAGGGACTTTGTCTGCGAGCCTGTGGAAATCGGCAGGTACAGAAGCAGATTCATCTATAGCGGCCGAAAGCATCAGCGCCTGCAGCTTGAGACCGGGCTTCTCGGAAGTCATCAGTTGCTTAACATGGGGACTGCCCTTTATGCAACGGAGCTCTTGTCTGAGAAAGGATTGGATATGGCTGAGCAGGATCTTGTCAGCGGGGTGCTCGATGTGGCCTGGCCTGGAAGGCTTGAGACATGGGGGGACAACCGCCAGTTTCTGCTCGACGGCGCCCACAATCATGCTGCATCAGTTGTCCTGCGTGAGTTTATTGAGGACGTTCTGAAAAGAGACGGGGATAAAACCGGGATAGTCCTGATTTTCGGGGTGTTGCGCGACAAGGATGCCGGGTCTATGCTGAGAGAACTGATTCCCTCTGTGAAAGAAATAATACTGACCAGACCGGACACTGAGAGGGGACAGCCGCCGGAGGACCTGCAGAAGATAGTTGAAATGTCCGGCAGAAACTCACATGCTGCCAGGACGCTGGCTGATGCAATTTCCATTGCCCATGATATCGCATCTCCTTCTGATGTAATACTCATTGCCGGATCATTATATCTGGTAGGTGAGGCAAGGGCCATACTCTCCAGCGGACTGGTGAGTGGATGAGCAGATGAAAAAGCGGAACTCCTCCCTCTTCATGCTTGTCTGTTTCTTGTTTACAGCCGCATCATCTTCTTTTGCAGAAGCTCCCGTAACAAAGATCACTGCTGACATGCTTTCATATACCGGCGGCATATATTCTGCCAAAGGTAATGTGATAATCAATTATTCGGATAAGATACTCAGGTCTTCAGAAGTTGTCCTTGATAATAACAGCGGTGAGTTGAGGGCTTCAGGCGGGGTGGAGTTCCAGGATGGGGATAACCGGCTGTCATCAGAGAATCTCCTCGTAAATATGAAGACTTCATATGTAAGAATTGACAAAGGAAAAATGTTTATTAAAGAGGACAACTATCACATCGAGGGTGAAAAGATAGAACGGTTATCTGAAGACCGCTACCATATCAGGAGGGCGGTATTTACTACCTGTGATGGAGAGCCTCCGTGCTGGAGTTTTAAAGGCAGGAACATCAAAATTCACCTGAACCATTTTTTTACTGCGCAGCACGTTTCAATGGCTGTTAAGAAAGTCCCTGTATTCTATATCCCGTATATCGCCCTTCCTATAGTGCAGGAGAGACAGACAGGCTTGTTGATACCGAAGATAGGCTATAATACGGGCGATGGATTGAAGATAAATAATGCTTTTTTCTGGGCCATATCAGAGAGCATGGACGCCACGATTTATGCAGATTATCTCGGCGTGAAGGGGTGGGGCGAAGGGCTTGAGTACCGTTATGTTTACAGCAAAGATACGGGAGGCCAGTTTAATGGTTACTACCTGAATGATAATGAGCTCAACAAAGAGAGATGGTATATTAAATATGAGCACAGGCATCAAATTGCAAAGGACCTGTCTGCAAAATTGCGGATAAATCATCTGAATGATGAGGCATTGTACAAGGATATAAGTGAAGATGTCGGAGAAAGGGTCCAGAGGACCCAGGATTCAGACCTTTATGTAAGCAGGAGATGGGATCATCTAACATCGCACTTATGGGCACAGTATACGCAGAACCTGACCGGTGGCAGCTCCGGGATATTTCAAAGACTTCCGGAGGTCAGCGTAAATGTGATGGATACAAGGGCAGGCAGGCTTCCGGTTTACTATAATCTATCGGCTTCAGCCTCAAGGTGGGAGGAAGAGGATTCAGGGCTAACAAGATTGTTTGTTGCGCCGGCCCTGTCTGCGAGATTCTCCAGTAATGGTTTTGTCTTTATTCCGAAAGCGCGTCTTGAGCAGGCATCCTATTATGTTGATGGGAATAATGAGCCGGTCAGTTCTAATCTGTATGAACTTGGCGCATCATTGTCTGCCAAATTTTACCGGTCATTTAAAACCGGACATGGTGATTATTTGCACTTTGTGGAGCCTGTTCTGTCTTATGAATATGCTGATGGCGATAAGCCTGACGCAGGTCGTCCGAATCTTGATTTGATAGAAGAGAGCGGCAGGAGAAATGTTGTATCCGTCTCAGTAATAAACCGGCTGATTTCCATGAAGGATGACAGGAGGTTTGAACCTCTCTACTTAAAATTGACACAACGTTATTATGTCAATCCGGATGTGTCAGGAAGTCTGAACAATAAATTTTCGGATACGAGGATTGAGGCTGTATTGCGGTTGAGTGATAAAATATCCGCAGAAACAGATACCGTGTATAGTCACGATGACAGTGAAATTACTTCATTCAATTCAGATCTGAAGGTGGCAGGCGGAAGAAGCTATATAAATTTGGGGCAGAGATATTCAAGGGAAACCTCCATTAAATTTTATACAGCAGAGGCCGGCATAGTCAGTGATAACATAACCAATTCATTAAAGGTCTGGTATGATGACGCTGATCATGTGCTGAGAGAGACGAATTATACCCTGAGATATATGGAGCAGTGCTGGGGTATATCATTTTCATACAATTACAGACCTGAAGAGAAGCAATTCAGCGTATTGCTTAATCTGAAGGGTGTGGGTTCAGCAGGCAGGATTTAATTTCGGCTTCTCCTGATTTCCACTTCAAATGAGCCTCTTATATTATCCACGGGGACAGAACACTTTCGCAGGCGTATAAGGATTTCTGAGACATCATATTTGGCCATTATTTCCCCGGCCATCTTCTCTGCCAGAGTTTCCAGCAGGTTTAATTTACTCCCGCTTCCGATAGAAACTATCAGACGGGATACACTGACATAATCAATTGAATCCTGAAGCATGTCAGAGGTTGAAGCCAAAGTGAAGTCAACGGACAGCTCGATGTCGGCAGAAAGTCTCTGCCCGGCTGTTCTCTCCTCTTCAGTTATTCCACAATGGCCGATGAACTCTATGTCCCTGACTATGAGCTTGTCCAACCTAATCTCGTCCAAAGATTGTTTTAAGGATATTGAAGACAAATAAATAGGCGCCTATTGCGTAACAGAGGGCTGCTATGGAGAAAATAAGACGTATGGAAGGCGACCAGGTATAGCGGGTCAGCGGCCATGAGATCATAAGCCCGATGAGGCCGGCATTGGCAAGGATTACATGCAGGTTCGCCAGCTTCTCACTATAGAGCGCCCTCCCGCTGAAGCGGGGAAGCACATGATATGCCACCGCAAAGACCATCATTGAGAGCCAGCCCAGCAGATTGATATGTGCATGCATCGCCATAAAGCCTCCTATTGCACCAGGATGGAGCGTGAATATTACGCCTATGGTGACGCCGAGTACAAGATATATCAGACTTGCTATCAGGAATATGTGAGTAGCCCTGCCCACTAAATTTACCCCCCCAAAAATATAAAGGCCCTGAGATTGCGCTCAGGGCCTTTATTATATTAAATATTAAGCAAGCCGCCTATTTCTTGAGGAGGGACTTGATGTGTGCGATTACATCATCAATGTCGCTTGCCTTAAGAGTCTTTGCAAAGCCAACCATTGCCGTCCCTGGCCTTCCTTCTGAGATGCTCTTGTGAAGCCTTGCGTCATCAATACCCTTCATCTCTGTTGCGCTCGTGAAATCCCTTGGCTTTGGATTCATGGTAGCTGAGGCCGGACCATGGCCGTCACCCTTATCGCCGTGGCATACTACACAGTTAGCAGAAAAGACCTTCTTGCCATTAGCCGGGTCTGCTGCAAAACTCCCGGTAGCCATCATTGTGAGACCGAATGCTGCAACGGCAACTGATGCGACTGCAATTTTTGCTAATCTTGACATTTTCCAAATCCTCCTGAAAGTCCTGGTTAAAGTTAATTACTGAACCAATCTACGGCGAAATTCTAATCGTCCGCCTTATCTTTGAAAGTTTCCAAGTGGCTCCTGCCGTCTCCCACCTCCCCCCATGATAAGACATCCATTGATCCGCGTGTTTATGTATATCCCGAATGATTTGTTTGACAAATAAAAATATACAGATACACCATCTTAAAGTCAAGGATTTTTTTCCTTCAAGACTTGACGATCCAGACCTTGAGGTCTGCAGATACTTCCTGGTGTAATTTTACCGGCACATGGAAGAGCCCGAGCTCCTTTATTGGTTTTTCAAGGTGTATCTGGCGTTTATCTATGGTTATTCCTTCCTTTTCAACTGCTTCTGCAATATCTGCGGCAGTAACGGACCCAAACATTTTTTCCCCGTCTCCCACCTGTCTTGATATTGTGACGGACAACTCGCCGATCTTCTTTGACAGTTCTTCCACCTCGTGCAGGTCTTTCTTCATCTTTTCATCAAAGGCCTTTTTATCACGTTCTACGGACTTGATATTGTGGGTAGTGGCCTCGGCCGCCTTTTTGTGCGGCAGAAGGAAATTTCTACCATAACCAACTGAAACTTCAACTATTTCCCCAAGCTTGCCCAGGCCTTTGACATCCTCTTTCAAAATGACTTTCATCTTGTATCCTCCAATCTGTCTCTGGAATTTTCACTGATCTTCAACCAGAATGTTATAGCGAAGATAACAGGCCAATGTCAATAAAAAAGATTTGACACTGGTGCTATCCTTTTGTAATATAAAGGGTCAGGTCTTGCTTATTGTCATCCTAAAAGGCCGAAGTGGTGGAATTGGTAGACACGCTAGGTTCAGGGTCTAGTGTCCGCAAGGGCATGGGGGTTCGACTCCCCCCTTCGGCACCATATGGAAAAAAAGCTATTATACAGATTAAGTCCTCTTATCGGAATTGTCCTTTTCGCAATTGCCCTTTTCGTCATTCGACAGGAATTGAGTGAATACCACTATCACGATATAGTAAGACATCTGCATGAACTTCAGGCTAATCACGTATTCCTTGCTTTCATCCTTACTATTGCCAGCTATCTTGTACTTACAGGATATGATGCCCTTTCCCTTCGCTATATTAATTATCCCCTCTCATATTTTAAAATTGCCCTTGCATCGTTTACAGGGTATGCCTTCAGTCATAACGTCGGCTTCGCAATGCTAAGCGGAGGCTCTGTTCGTTTTCGTCTTTATTCTATCTGGGGGCTTTCAGCAGTTGATGTTACTAAAGTAGTTATTTTCAACGGGCTGACCTTCTGGACAGGCTTTTTAACTGTTGGCAGCATAGTCTTCCTTCTTGAACCATTAACAATTCCACCGTCGCTTCACTTCCCCTTTTCTTCCGCCCATGTCCTGGGTTTAACTTTTCTTGTCATTGTAGCAGGATATGTCTTGCTAAGTATTTTTGCAAAAAGGCCTTTCAGATTTAAGGAATTGGAGTTTTCTGTACCTTCATTAAAATTTTCTTTCGCTCAGATTGTAATCTCAGCAATAGACTGGTCATTGGCAGGAAGTGTTCTGTTTTTCCTGCTTCCGTCTGAGACAGCTCTTTCTTATCCCGAAGTTATGGGTATCTTCCTGCTTGCCCAGATTGCTGGCCTTGCAAGTCAGGTTCCGGGCGGGCTCGGTGTCTTTGAGACAGTAGTCCTGATTTTTCTGTCAGAAAGAATGACTCCTTCCGCGGTCCTCGGGTCGCTTATTGCCTACAGGGGAATTTATTATCTCCTTCCTCTCGCAGTTGCAACAGTGCTTCTTGGAGCGCACGAGCTTATGCTGAGGAAGAAAGCGGTTATCCAGGTGGTTTCCATTTTTGAAGATTGGGTTCCAAGACTCCTTCCTAATGTATTTGCTTTTACAATTTTTCTTGGTGGAGCAATTCTTCTTTTTTCGGGATCAACTCCCTCTGTTGCGTGGCGTTATGAATTGCTGCAGGATTTTCTGCCAGTACCTGTCATGGAAATATCCCATTTCCTCGGAAGCGTCGCAGGCATGTGCCTGCTTATTATTGCGTGGGGACTGCAGCGCAGGCTTGATGGGGCATACCTCATCACCCTTGTCCTTCTCCTTGCAGGAGCTGTCTTTTCACTGCTTAAAGGTTTTGATTATGAAGAGGCAATCATACTTTCAGTCATGTTCATTGCGCTTCTTCCCTGCCGCAAAAACTTTTACCGGAAAGCTTCCCTTACCAGCCAGAGATTTTCACCTGGCTGGCTTGGGGCAATATTGCTTATATTGCTATGTTCGGTTTGGCTCGGTTTTTTTTCACATAAGCATATAGAATACTCAAATGAGCAGTGGTGGCGTCTGACTCTTTCAGGAGATGTGCCGAGGTTTCTGCGTGCCACTATCGGGTCAATTGGGATTGCCTTGTTTTTTGCAATGGCAAGACTTTTAAGTCCGGCTCCGCCGGAACCCAAACTCCCTGGAGCGCAGGAATTGGAAAAGGTCAGAGATATAATTAGGAAATCAAAAAAAACTTATGCTAATCTTGCTTTACTTGGAGACAAGTCACTCCTCTTTAATGAAAGAGGAAATGCGTTCATTATGTATACTACCGAAGGACGCAGTTGGGTAGCACTTGGGGACCCCGTTGGTCCTGAAGAGGAGCTGAACGAACTTATATGGCGTTTCAGGGAAACCTGTGACCGTCATGATGGATGGACTGCCTTCTATGAAGTTGAGACTAAAAAACTGCCGCTTTATCTTGATCTGGGCCTTACCCTGATTAAACTTGGCGAGGAAGGCCGTGTAAGACTGGAGACTTTTTCCCTTGAAGGAGGCAGCCGTAAATCGCTTCGTCATATTAAGAATAAACTTGCCAATGAAGGCTTCACGTTTGAAATAATAGAGTCCGGCAACGTTCCTTTATTCCTTCAGGATTTCAAAAAAATATCTGATGCATGGCTGACGGAGAAAAATACCAGGGAAAAGGGATTTTCACTTGGTTTTTTTGATGAGGAATATCTGAAAGAATTTCCTGCTGCAGTGATACGCAGGGATAACAGCATTATGGCTTTTGCAAATCTTTGGTTAGGAGGAGAAAAGGAAGAGATATCAATTGACCTTATGCGGCATTTGCCTGATGCCCCTAACGGATTAATGGATTTCCTTTTCACTGAAATTATGCTCTTTGGGAAAAAGGAAGGGTATCGTTGGTTTAATCTTGGTATGGCACCTTTGTCAGGACTTGAAGAGCATTCTCTTGCCCCTCTCTGGAGTAAATTCGGTTCGTTACTTTTCCGCCATGGAGAGCATTTTTATAATTTTCAGGGCTTACGGGAATACAAAGAGAAGTTTTGCCCTGAATGGGAGCCTAAATATTTGGCCTCGCCCGGAGGACTGGCATTACCACGGATACTTGCCAACATTGCAACCCTTATTTCAGGAGGAATCAAAGGGGTGGTTGCAAAATGATCAGATTAATTATTATTACTGTTGTCTCTGTTACTTTAATGTGCAGTCCTGCTTTTGCCGCAGAGGAAATTTATCATTTCGGGCGTTTCGGCAATGTCACACTGTATAGAACCTCTCCTCACCCGTCAAATGTAGTCCTGTTTGTTTCAGGGGACGGAGGATGGAACAAGGGCGTTATTGATATGGCAAAGACCCTTTCAGGGTCAGACATCATGGTTATTGGAATAGATGTAGTCCATTATATGAAAGAACTGGGAAATTCTGATGAGACCTGTTCTTATATTGCGGCAGATTTTGAAATGCTCAGCAAGTTTATTCAGAAAAAACTCGATTTTCCTGATTACATCCATCCAATTCTTGCAGGTTATTCTTCCGGCGCAACACTTGTCTATGCTGCCGCCGTTCAGGCCCCGCCTGACACTTTTATCGGGGCCATAAGCCTGGGTTTCTGTCCCGACCTGCCTTTAGAAAAACCACTTTGCCGTGGCAGCGGACTCGACTGGGAAAAAGGGCCAAAAGGGAAGGGATTTAGTTTTCTCCCGGCTTCAAACCTGCAGACTCCATGGATTGCCTTACAGGGGACAATTGACCAGGTTTGTAATCCCGCGCAAACAGAGGCTTTTGTAAGACAGGTTAAAAATGGTCAAATCGTCATGCTTGCAAAAGTTGGTCATGGTTTTTCAGTGCAGCGAAACTGGCTGCCGCAGTTTGAGGAGGCATTTTACAAGACAATACAAACACACAGGGCAGGTCTTGCTCCGGTAACAGATGAGTTAAAAGACCTCCCAATAGTTGAAGTAAATTCAGATAGTAAGGGTTCAGACACGCTGGCTGTCATAATTTCCGGTGACGGAGGATGGGCCGGATTAGACAGGGAAATCGGTTATGCAATTGCTGCTCATAAAATCCCTGTTGCAGGGCTGAATTCTCTACAGTATTACTGGGCAAAGAGGACTCCTGAAGGCTCTGCCAAAGACCTTGAACGGATTCTCCGTCATTACCTGACGTACTGGAACAAAGAAAAAGTAATCCTGATCGGCTACTCCTTTGGTGCAGAAGTCCTTCCATTTATGGTAAACCGGCTGCCTGAAGATATCCTTCAAAAAATACAATATGTCGCGCTTCTTGGTCCCGGGAGAACCGCTGAATTCGAATTTCATATCTCAGGCTGGCTTGGTCTTCCTTCGACGACAGCCCTGCCGTTACTCCCGGAAATGGAAAAACTGACAACTGCCAGGATCCTTTGCTTGTATGGAGAGGAAGAAAAAGATTCTCTATGTACAGTTCTAAATCCAGGAATGGCAAAAATAATACCCTTAAAAGGGGGCCATCATTTTGGGGGTAATTACAAAACAATTACTGAAATCATTTTAAGAGAAGCGAACTGAACTCCTGAGGATACGCCGGCAGGCACTTCAAAAGAAAAGGGATTGCAGTAGACCCCGCACTGTGCAACATAGGAGTTCCTCCAACACCAGCCATAACAGTCTTAAACAGGTGCATCCCGTCATGGCCTAATTTAACGCCACCTTTTGTGCCGGCAGGGCAGCCGGTGATTTAAGTATTTCTTCCTGTAGCAGACAGGGCACTCACCCAGCAGGTCTGCAAGGATTTTATGCATCATATAGAAGCACCGCACACAGAACGCCTGCGTGCCGGTGATCTCAGGGTGAAGAATCAGTGTGCCTGATGCCTTTTCTTTTTTTATTTTCCCCCACTCCCCGCCTCCTTTGTGTTTAATTAATAATGCAGAGAAACAATTGGTTAAATTCTGTTAAGTATTTTTTTGGGGGGGATGACTAATTGCTTGACAAGCTATACTGCAATGCCGTATAATTCAAGCATGGAATTTATTGAAACGCCTATATTCACAAGATTAATATCCGGTTACCTGAGTGACATTGAATACTCTGCATTACAAATAGAGCTTGCTCTGAATCCGGAATCTGGCGACATTATTCAGGGGAGTGGAGGCCTCCGGAAACTGCGCTGGAGCGGAAAGGGAAAGGGTAAACGTGGCGGATTGCGCATAATCTATTATTGGCAGAAACAAAACCATGAGATATGGCTACTGACTATATATGCCAAGAATGAGGCCGAAGATATATCGTTGGAGATTTTAAAGAAAATAAGAAAGGAGATCGGGAAATGAAAAAAAGAGATATAGGGCAGGAAATCCTTGACGGGATCAAGGACATTAAGAAAGGCCGGGGAAATAAATTTATGGTTGAGGTTCCCTCAGATGTAAAAAAAATCCGTGACAACCTGAATCTTAGCCAGTCGGCGTTTGCCGCAATTATGGGGATAAGCATCAGGACATTGCAGGACTGGGAACAGGGACGTAGAAAACCATCGGGGCCTGCGATGGCACTATTGAGGATAGCAAGTATACATCCTGAAGCATTCCGGGCGGCTTAATTAAAATTGAGGTCTGATGTAAATAGTGGATACGAAATACCTCATGCGGCTATAAGCTGCCTGTCATAATACTGTTGTTCATAGGCAGCAGGTGACAGATAGCCTAACTTTGTCCAGTTTTTTATAAATGAGACAAAATAAGAAAATTTAGTGAGTCAATTTTTATGGTTTAACCAGTATTGTTTTCTGTTTTCTCTGGCCTTTCATTTAAGTTCTGTCTGTTCTCTCAATTGCTGAGTTTTGTTATTCAGGTTATGAACATATTCCGGAGTATAGTTGTAAAGAGACTGATGCGGCCGTTCTTTGTTATAGAAGCCTATGTAGCGGCCAATCTCCTCACGCGCCGATATCTCATCCGGGTAATTTCCAACCAGATATATCTCCTCCTGCTTGATACTGCCATAAAACCTCTCTGTAATGGCATTGTCTGTCGGGCGTCTAACCCTTGCAAATGACAACTCTGAACCAATAATCTTAAAAAACTCCTGTGTAACCCACGATGTATTCGGAGAACCACGATCCACCCTGAGCTCAGGCTTTACTTCAGCATCAAGCGGTATCCCCTGACCGTCTAATCCCCGCCGGTAGATTTCATTAATGTGTGATGCATTTACGGTAGGAATAATGTCAAAGGTAATGATCAAGCGGGAGAAGAAATCTATCAGCGTCAGCAGGTACCACCGTAAATGCCCGATACTAAGCTTGGTCCAGTCACATCCCCACATCATATTTCTCTGCCATATCTCGTACTGAGGGCATTACCACGGAGCAGATCTTCTGGCATAAGGTTCTACCTTACCCACATTTTTCAGGTATGAGTATATGGCAGATGCTGAAATATAAAATCCTCGTCCTTGCAGTGCCCCCTGAATGCGCCTGTGGCGATACTCCGGATTACCTTCTTTCACCTCATCTATAAGCCTTTGCTCTTCCGGTGTCAATGGAAATACTCTCACTAAAGGCACGGCAGCCTTATTGCAATCATCCCTTTCCCTCCACCGGTAGTAAGCAGGACGTTTAATGCCAAGTGTTGCTAAAACTTTTCCTATCCGCCGCCCCTTCTCTCTTTCTTCCTCAACCAACTGCATTATCAATTCCTTTTGCGTACCCATCAATCGCCCCCCATCCCTTAATCCAAATTCATCTCTTTTTTTAACTCACAGATGATAAGTGCTTGATTAAGTACCGCTGTTCTGCTCGACATTTTCGGAACAACTATTTCGAGTTTAAAGTTAGTCCTACCATGTTATTAAGTTGATAAATATTAGCCGGGACATCGTATCCCAGCGCCTCATGGGGCCTATAGGTATTATATTTTATTCTATAGACCTCTAAGTCCATCTCTGCATCAATAGGATCTGTGTATTCCCTCCGGTATATCCTCTCGTATTTCTGACTCTCATTGAACCGCTCAAGCATCCCTATCGTCTGGGGATGATGACCCCGTGCCAGTATATGCTTAAATAGGGACCCCTGGATATATTTCCTGAAAGTCTTTGACTTCATAGCAGGACCCTGATCACTGACCAGGAGAACCTTCTCTGGAAAGCATTCCCCTCCAATCACGCTCACCGATTCTCTTTTTGCCATCTCAATGGCCTCTATCAGATCCTCTGCCGTATGACTCTGCCTGATCAGGCAAGCAAGTACATACCGGGAGAAGTAATCCATAACATTGGTGGAGTAGTACGTGCCATAGTCACGGATCTCAAACTCTGTAAAGTCCACCTGCCAGAGCTGATTGATTCCCTCAGGCTTATGAAGGTATTGCTTTCTTGCCTGTATCTGGGTCTTTAATTCCTGTGTGTAGTTAGACGGCAGGAGAAGCCCCATCTCCTTCATCGCCTCATATGTCCCGTACTTCGTTATCTCTACATCATGCCTGAATCTCATCAGTGCCCATATCTTCTTGTGACCGTATTCAGGGTTTTTTAACGATAGCTCCTCGATCAACTGCTTCTTGTGTGATTCGATCCCCTTAGGAGACTGATCCCTGTGCTGGGGCAGCATAGCTCCTGGGAGCCTATAGGTGTAGGCATTGAGATGAAAGAGGATGCAACGGGCCTTCTTGTAAAAGCAGCGCTCAACCTTGACACCATCAGAGGCAGAGAGGCGTACAGCCTTCTAAAGCAGGGTGCGCTCAAATTACAATAACACGGCGTATGACGGTAATTTCAATTTCTTTGCTATGATACCGTAGCCTATATGGGGGAGAAATAATGTCACAATACAAAACAGGCACAATAAGCGTTACAAACGGCTCAAACACCGTGAATTTTTCAGGCGCATCATCCGGAGCAGAAAGCGTAGCGGTTGGTGACACATTTAAGGTAGACCGGAACGGTGAGGCGATATATCAAATATCCTCACG